>NZ_JAYMZS010000084.1:0-42556 GCF_035828755.1 Amycolatopsis sp. H20-H5
GGATCCCCGCCCACAGGTAGATGAGCAACACGGCCCGGCGCTGGGAATGGCCGATCTCGAGCAGCCGGTGGTGCAGGTGCATCTTGTCCGCCGCGAACGGGCTCTCGCCGCGTCGCGTGCGGCGGATGACGGCCATGATCAGGTCGAGCAGCGGCACGAACAGCACGGCGGCCACCACCACGAGCGGCGACAGCAGCGCCAGCGCGTCGCGCGCGCTGAACCGGGTGTACGAAACCCGCCCGGACGCGGACGTCGTCGCGCCCGCGAGCATCAGCCCGATCATCATCGAGCCGGAGTCGCCCATGAAGATCTTCGCGGGTTGGAAGTTGTAGGGCAGGAAGCCCAGACAGGCCCCGGCGAGCGTGGCCGCGATGAGCGCGGGCGGGTACGCGCCGACGTCACCGCCGGAGCTGTCGAGCAGGCCGAGGGAGAACGAGCAGGTCGCGGCCGCGGCGATGAAGCCGAGGCCGGAGGCGAGCCCGTCGAGGCCGTCGACGAAGTTCATCGCGTTGACCATGACGACCACCAGCACGACGGTCAGCAGCGCGCCCTGGTTCTTGTCGAGCACCAGCACCGAGCCGAACGACTCGTCGCCGCCGCCCCACGGCACCCAGAACGAGACCCACTGGACGCCGAAGATCACCAGGATCCCCGCGCACATGATCTGGCCCGCGAGCTTGGTCCAGGCGTCGAGCTCGAACCGGTCGTCGAGCGCGCCGATCGCCACGATCACCCCGGCGGCCAGCAGCACGCCGACGGAATCGAACGAGTAGTCGAAGCCGCGGCTCAGCGCCGGCAGCTGGTGGGCGAGGCCCATCGCGGCGAGGATGCCCAGGTAGATGCCCACGCCGCCCATCCGCGGGATGGGCGTCACGTGGACGTCGCGGGCACGCGGGTTGGCGATCGCGCCGATCCTGATCGCGACGCGGCGGACCACTCCGGTAAGCAGGAAGGTCACGGCCGCCGCGGTGAGCGCGACGAGGATGTACTCCCTGATCGGGAGGCCTTGGGTGGGAGGCACGAGCGCGTTACACCTGCGAAGTCCGGGTCACGGGAGCAACGCTACCGCGCCCGGCATCGTGCTTTCAGACCAGGGATTCCGCGGGGACGCCCAGCACTTCCGCTACGGCGGCACGGCTCACGGCGCCTTCACGCAGGACGACCGGGTCACTGCCGGTGAGGTCGACGAGCGTGGACGGCACGGCGTCGCCGGTCGAACCCCCGTCGAGGTACACCGCGACCGAGTCGCCGAGCTGCTCCTCCGCCTCCCGCGCCGTCGACGCCGGGGGCTGCCCGGAGACGTTCGCGCTGGACACAGCCATCGGGCCGACGTCGCGCAGCAGTTCGAGAGCGACCGGGTGCAGCGGCATCCGGAGCATCACGGTGCCGCGGGTCTGGCCCAGGTCCCACTGCAGGCTCGGCGCGTGCGGCAGCACGATGGAGAGGTCACCGGGCCAGAAGGCCTCGATCAGCGCACGGGCCTGCGGCGGCACGCCGAGCACCAGGCCGTCCACAGTGGACCACGAGCCGACGAGCACACCGACCGGCATGTCCGGGCCGCGGTTCTTGGCACGGAGCAGGGACTGGACGGCGCCGGAGTCGAAGGCGTCCGCCCCGATGCCGTAGACCGTGTCGGTCGGCAGCACGACGAGGCGGCTGGACCGCACCGCCCCGGCCGCCGCGGCGAGCCCATCGGCCCGCGAGTCCCGCTTGCTGCAGTCGTACACCGCGCTCATGGGCCCGAGCGTAGTCCTGGGGCAAGCGGGCAAGCTCGAGGCCCTACTGCTTGTCGTAGGCGAACGAGTTGAAGGTGTTCTTGGTCGTGACGACCGTCCACGTCGCGTTGTTCGTGCGGTCCAGGGTGGTGGCGAAGTAAGCGGGGTTGTCCTTGCGCTGGACGGTCAGGTAGAACTGCTCGCCGGGATTGGAGTCACCATTCCAGCACTGACCGTAGGAAAGCACGTAGGACGAGTAGTCGCCACGGTCGGGGAAACTGACATACGTCGTGTAGTCGGTGCCGACGTTGCACAGCCTGAACGACGAGGCGGCGGCCGTCGAGGCCTGCGCGGTTCCCGCCAGCCCGCCGACGGCGAGAACGCTGAGCGCGGCCGCGGCCGTGCCGACGACGATCCTCTTTGCCACTGAAGACATACTTGGTGATTTCCCTTCGACTGAGGTACAGCATTCGTGAGTGCCGCGATCAGATTTGCAGCGCGTGAAGCCGCCGCGCAATGAATCCGCCACGACGGTGACCGAACGGAGCGAAATGATTGGCCACGAAGGCAGCGGAGGTGCTCGTTCAGCAGTTTTCGGCGGTCCGGCAGATCAGCAGCGACGCGGCTTCCATGCGCTTGTTCTGCCCGGTGGTGCCGATCGCGTTGTTGCCACCGTCTGCGGCGCAGTACCAGTTCGGGTTCCAGCCCACGTCCTGCACAAAGGAATTCCCGCACAGCACGCCGGTCCGCACGCTGTAGATCACCGCTTCCAGGCGCTTGACGATCGGGCAACCCGCCGAACCCGCCCCCTCCGGCCGCAGGTGTCATGAAAGGGTCTTTCAGGGCAAAAATTGCCCTGAAAGACCCTTTCATGACACTTCGCGGGACCTGTCAGTAGCCGAACACCGAGCAGAACGACGTCGCCTTCTTCGACGGGTCGCTCACCGAGGTCGCGGTCAGCTGGACCCGCGCGAGGTGGTCGGCGCCCGCCGCGCGCTTGGCGTCGACGCCGAGCTGCGCGCGGCCGCCGAACTTGAGCGTGGACAGCTCGTTGGGCAGCCGCACCTCCCAGCCTTTCGCCGAGGTCGTGGCGCTGAGCCGGTAGGTGTCGGTGTCGTACGGCGCGGCCGCACCACGGGCGTTGCCCGTGTTGAAGACCGGGAAGCTGCAGCTCGCGAGCCCGCCGTTGGTGAAGGCGGGCAGCGCGGGCAGCAGCGAGACGCCACGGGCCTGCGAACCGGAACCGTCCAGCGAAGCGACGGTGATCGTGTACGAGAGCACGCCACGGCGGTCACGCGAGACGTCGGTGATCAGGAAGTGCAGCCGGTTCGCCTGGTCGGTGTACTCGTACTTGCTCGCCGAGCCGGTGCCCGCCTTGAACGCGGCATCGTTGAGCTGCCGCTGGTCGCCGATGGTGATCTTCACCGACGTGCCGTCCGGCCTGGTGTAGTCGGTGATGCCGATGTCGGCCGGGTTCGCGTCGACGATCCACTCGAACGGCGCCGCGTCCTTGTTCTTGGTCTTGGCCAGCAGCACGCCAGCGTCCGGTGCGAACGAGTCCGTGCCCATCCGGTCGACGACCTCGGCCGTGTAGTTGTCGTAGCCGCCGCCGTCGCAGAGCGGGTCGGTGTCGCGGTTGCATTTCGGCGATTTGTCCCCGCCGGTCAGCGCGATGTTGATGCCGCTGTACGCCCCTGGCTCGGGCACCACCGAGCGCGCGGTGACGCGCGCCGACACCGGGCCGGTCTTCGCGAGCGTGTTCCGGTCGAGCATGAGGACGTCCGCCGGATCGACGATCTTGAGCTTCATCTTGTTGCGCACCATGTGCTGCGCGCCCATCGACGCGCCCTGGGTGGCCGGGATCTGCCAGCGCGTGTGGGTGCCGCCGGGGCCGTTGAAACTGCCGCGCGACAACATCTCCCACGGCCCGGTGTAACTGCGGGACGCCGGGATGCCGAACGGGTTGTTGTAGTTGTCGCCGATGCCGAGGATGTGGCTGAACTCGTGCGCGTACACCGCCATCCCGGAGCTCTCGGCCTGAGTGGACGAACCGTTGGCGGCGTTCGGCCAGATGCTCGCCGCCGACTTCCACGACGTCCACGGGACGTACCGGGTGTCGGCGTAGTTGGGCATACCGGCGACGCCCGGCCCGAACTCGGCGGGCACCTTGTCCTTGCTACCGAACTTCATCTCGCCGAACTCCTGCCAGGTCGAGCTCTCGTCCTGGCCGGCGGAGAGGAAGAAGACGAAGTCGAACTGCTTCGACACGTCACCGACCTCCGCGCGCCACGCGGCGCCCGCGTCCACCCGCAGATCCCGCTGGCAGTTCGCGCCCGGCGGACAGGCGTTCGGCTGGAACTCCATGCCGTACTCGAACGACTTCCCCGGCATCCGATACGGCCCGAACGCGGTCAGGTCCACGCCGATCCGGCCGCCGGAGTCCTCCATCCAGTACTCGTTGATGGTGTGGCCGTGGTTGAGCTCTTCAGGCTTGTTGAGGAAGTCCTGGTAGTGCTTCGCGACGTTGGCCCGCGGGATGTTGCTCGCGGCCGGGCTCGGGTTGCCGAACACCGTCGAGTGCGGCGCCTGGGTGACGGCGAAGTCCTCGTCCGGGTAGTCGGCCAGCACGACGGCGCCCCGGAAGGTCCGGTCAGTGGGCTTGAGCGACGGGTCCGCCCACATCGCGTCGGGGATCTTGCGGTATTCGTCCCAGGTCATGTGGTCCTGGTTCTCCCAGTGGGAGGCGTCGATCGGCGCGGGCCAGCCCCGGGTGAGCGGGTCGGCCGCCGCGGTGCCGGCGGCGACGCCGGGCAGCAGGGCGAGCGCCGCCACGATCGCGGCGGTGCGAAGCAGGAAGGAGGTTCGGGAAGTGCGCATCGCGGCTCCTCGAGGATGAGCCGCCCCCACGGCGGCCTCAAGATCGACCGTAGGAGGCCCGTTCACCCGATAGTGCGCTGAGCGGCTGGTCGGACGCACGGAGTACCCGCTTGCCGCACGACGAAAGTCGGGTTCGGCCAGCTTTGCGCCCCTTGGGGCATTGGTTGCGTTGAACGCACCATCGGAGCGCGAGAACGGGACCGGCGCCGGGCCGGATCAGCTCACGCGGCGCGCGGTGACGAACCGGGGACGGCCGGTGAGATCAAGGTGGTCCTCGACGTCGCTGAGCACGCGGCGGGCGCGCACCAGCGCGGGCACCGCCGAGCCGTGCGTGTCGTCGTGCTCGATCGCCATGCCCCCGCCGGGCCGCAGCAGCCGCGCGGCCACGGTGATGGCGTGCCGGATCACCGCCAGCCCGCTCTCCGCGGCGAACACCGCCCGCGCCGGGTCGTGCTCGGAGACCTCGGGCGGCACGTAGGTGCCCTCGGGGACGTACGGCGGGTTGCACAGGACCAGGTCGACGAGCCCGTCGAGCTCGGCGAACATCGTGCTGTCGGCGATGTCGCCGGAGTAGAGCCGGATCGGCGTGTTCCCGGCGTCGGCGTGCACGTCGGCGTTGTGCCGGGCCCAGGCCAGCGCTTGCGAGTCGATGTCGACGGCGTAGACCACGGCGTCCGGGCGCCCGTGGGCGACGGCCAGTGCGAGCGCACCAGAGCCGGTGCAGAGGTCGACCACCACCGGGTATTCGCGGCCGTGCAGCAGCTTGAGGCCCCATTCGAGGAGCAGCTCGGTCTCCGGGCGCGGGACGAAGACCCCGGCGCCGACGTTGACGGTGATCTCACCCAGCGGCGCCCAGCCGGTGAGGTACTGCAGCGGGATCCGCTTCGCGCGTTGCGCCACGAGCTGACCAATCGCCTCGACGACGGGCGGATCCACCAGCGGCACCATCGGCAGGCGGCCACGTTCCACACCCAGGACGTGCGCGGCGATGACCTCCGCGTCGAACCGCGGGGACGACACGCCGGCGTCGTCCAGAATCCGGGTCGCCTCCATGATGGCCAGGCGCAGCGGCTGCCGTTTCACTGGTTCCCTTCACAACGTCGAGCCTTTGCGTCCTCAAGCCTGACACAAAGGGTGAAACTCCCCCGTTCGTGTGCACGGCGCGTCGGGGTCGGTTCGGTACACACTCAGCGTATCGACCCTGCCGAAGCCGCCCTCAGCGCTCCCGGTCCTAGCGGACGGCGTTGCGCGCTGCCAACCGGGTGAGAATCGCGGTCGCCTCCGCGCCCTCGGCGGCGTAGCCCCACATGGCGTCGAAGTAGTCGTCGTAAATCCGCACGTCCTGGGGATCGCGCGTCACGAGCGCCGTGTGCAGGACTTCCACGTTCAGCAGGTCGTCGAGTAGCCAGAAACCGTGCAGCAACGCGAACGGGACACGGGTCTCCGGCCAAGAGTCGAGGTGGTCTGTCCTCATGCCGCCTCCCATCGAATGTTGCGGAAAGTTCTGAAACCAGCTTGTCCGCTGGTCCAGCGGTCGCAGAAGGGCGAAACGAGCACATCACTCGGGTATCGGCGCACAGGCACGATCGTGGACGCTCGACGGGGCCGCTCAAAAACGCGACGCCGCGCACGACATGCTCACCGCGGTCGCTCCACAGGACTGGCTCGACGATCTGGACCGGCCCGGCTGCTCCGCCTGCCAAATCCGGGCGAAGACCTGACCACGCTCTGCGGGCGGACTGAAGTAGTCGAATACGGATCCCGCGCGGACACACCCGTGACGACTTGCTGGGACTGCGACCTCGAGTACCGGCGCCTGCACGGCATCGCGCCAAGCCCCGCCTGAACTCAGGGCAGCGGGAACAGCGCGCGCTGTGCCGGATCGCTGCCCATGCCGACCAGACGGCGGCACTTGCGGCAGGTGACCTCGTGCTCGGCCGGGGTGAGTTCGCCGCCCGAGCCGATGCCCGACCAGCCCTGGTGGCAGGCGGGCGCGGGCAGCGTCAGGCCGTTGAGCCACTCCGCCCAGGTCACCGCGTGGACGGTGTCGGACCGGCCGATGCGCAGCCGCTTGCCCTCGAACAGGTCGTGCTGTGCGTCGGCGAAGCGCTCCGGATCGACGGACTGGACCGGGAACAGCGGGATCGGTTCGCTCACTCCCCCAGTATGCGGCCGGGCACCGTCAAAAACCGGCTCCCGCGTCCGAGGGGAGGTATCCGGCGAGCGAAGCGTCTCCAGCAGCGTCGGGCACAGTTCGACTTCGGGACGCAGGCCGCGTACGCACGGCAGGACGCCCTTCATCACCTGCGTCGAAAAACCCGCGTCGAGCAGCGCGCGGATCTGGCGGACGGTCGCGATCGCCTGGTCACCGTACGTCCGGTAGCCGTTGCGGCTTCGCTGCGAGGCGAGCAGCCCCTGCTCCTCGTAGTACCGCAGGAGCCGCTGACTCACCCCCGTCCGCCGGGAAAGCTCACCGATCAGCAGGTGACCCCCACCATCGTCACCTCGACCTTCACCTCGATGTCAGTGCCTAACGTCGCGGTCATGACAAACATTTCGCCCGCGTCGTGCGGGGTTCCGGCCCAGCCGGTCGAGGCGGGAATGGAACTGCGAGTGGTGCTGCCGGACCATCTCCTTCCGCCCGAGGACTATGGAAACGTCTACAGCGGGATGTTCGAACCACTGATCACGCTGGCTTACACCGCGGCCACCACGAAAACCATCCGGCTGGGCACCCCAGTGCTGATCTTGCCACTGCGCGAGCCGTACGCGCTGGCCAAACAGGTCGCGACCCTGGACAGACTGTCTCGTGGACCGGCAGGCGGGCCGTGCTCGACAGCACGATCGCCGAGGTCCACGCCTTCGCCGACGCGGGCGCGGCGGCCGTCGCCGTGTGGTTCGGCAGGGAGGAGGGCTACGAAAACCGCATCGCGGAGGTCAGCGGAAGGCAGCGAAGTGGATCTCCTAGGATACCGGTGTCCAGGGCCGTGATTCGCCTGCTCAACGCCACACGGCGCGACCAGACGTTTTTCGACGACCGGGGGAACCCCAGTGACCACAGAGCCGCGCAGAGTGTCCTTCATCTTCCCCATTTACAACGAGGAAGACAACATAGATCTGCTGCACAAAACGGTCGACGAGGTCATTGCGCCGCTGGCAGGCCGGTATGAGTTCAGCTTCCTTTACATCGACGACGGAAGCCACGACAAGTCGCTCGAGAAACTGACCGAACTGTCCCAGGCCGACCCCCGGGTCAGCGTGATCGAGCTGTCGCGCAACTTCGGCCACCAGATGGCCGTCACCGCCGGGCTCGACCTGGTCGACGCCGACGCCGCGATCATCATGGACAGCGACATGCAGGACCCGCCGCGGGTCGCGCTGGAACTGATCGAGAAGTGGGAGCAGGGCTACGACGTCGTCTACGCCCAGCGCCGCACCCGGCAGGATTCGGCGTTCAAGAAGGTCACCGCGAGCGCCTTCTATTGGGCGCTGCGCAAGATGGCCGCGGTCGACATCCCCAAGAACACCGGCGACTTCCGGCTGGTCGACCGCAAGGTCGTCGACGAACTGCGCAAGTACCGCGAGCGGGATCGATTCCTGCGCGGCCTGGTGAGCTACATCGGTTTCAAGCAGACGGCCGTGATGTTCGACCGCGAGAAGCGCCACGCGGGTGTGACGGGATATCCGCTGCGCAAGATGCTGCGCTTCGCGGCGGACGGCATCCTCGGTTTCTCGGTGACGCCGCTGCGCATGATCACCCGGTTCGGCTACCTGATCTCGCTGCTGAGCTTCCTCGGCGTGCTCTACGTCGCCGGGGTCAAGGCCTTCGCCCCCGAAACCGCCGTCCCAGGCTGGGCGTTCATCACCATCGCCATGTTCTTCCTCGGCGGCATCCAGATCATCATGCTGGGCGTGCTCGGCAGCTACATCGGCCGCACCTACTCGCAGGTCCAGAACAGGCCGCTGTACGGCGTGGCCTCGGTCCGCACCGGCGTACCGGAGATGGAAAACGCCGACTCGAGGACGGCGTCGCGGTGAAGCTGATCACGGGCACCCAGCTGCGATTCGGCATCGTCGGCATCGCGAACACGCTGGTCGACGCGCTGGGCTACGCGCTGCTCTTCTCGGCGGGAGTGCCACTGTTCGTCGCGAACTTCATCTCGACCAGCGCGGGCATGCTGCTGAGTTTCACGCTCAACCGCAACTTCACCTTCCGTTCACGGGAAGGCAGTGTGCGAAAGCAGATCCTGCTGTTCTTCGCGGTGACCGCGTTCGGGCTGTGGGTCGTGCAGGCGCTGGTGATCTTCGCGGTCACCAAGGCTTTCCCAGGAGTTCACGTCCTGGTGCCGAAATTCGCCGGGATCGCGGTGGGCCTGGTCTGGAACTACTTGCTGTACAACAAAATCGTCTTCCGGCAGACCGCGCCCCTGGCACCGGCGGAACCGGCTCGAGAGGTCTCACATGACTAGCACGGTGGCGCCGGAGCTCCGCGAGAAACCGGTCGAGACCGCACCGCCCGCGCCCGCCCGCTGGGGTGCCTTGGCCACGAACGACTTCGCCAAGATGCTGGCTGTCGTGCTGGCCTGGAACGTCGCGCTGATCGCGGTCGCCTGGCTGTTCGGCCCGTCCACCCCGGCCCCGCCGGGCAGGGGGATCCCCGAAAGCGGCATCGGCTCGGGGGCGAGCATGCTGGCGCACACCTACCGCTGGGACTCGGTCTGGTACGGCGAGATCGTCCAGCACGGCTACAACAGCGGTTTCGAACAGGTCCGCGCGTTCTATCCGGTGTTCCCGTTCGCGGTCTGGCTCGTCCACACGATCAGCTTCGGTGCGCTCGGCGTGATCACCGCCGGTTTCCTGGTGAACCTCGTCGCCACCTGGCTCGCCGCGGTGGCACTGCTGAAGATCGCCCGGTTCTACTTCTCCGAGCGCGCGTCGCGGCTGGTCGTCGCGGCGTTCCTCACCGCGCCCACGGCCTATTTCCTGCACTCGTTCTACAGCGAGGCGATTTTCTGCGCGATCGGTTTCTGGGCATTCCTGTTCGCATTGCGCAGGCAATGGCTGTGGATGGGCGTGCTCCTCATCCCGCTGACCGCGACCCGCATCACGGCCGCGGTGTTCGTCGGCCTGTGTTTCCTGGAGTTCTGGCGCAGCAAGGGATGGAAGCCGCGCGGGCTGCTTTCCTGGCACCTGCTCTGGTTCCCGCTCGCGTTCCTCGGGCTCGGGGCCCAGCTGTTCTACATGAAGCTGCAGACCGGTAACGCGATGGCGGGTTTCGATCCCGCGTTGATGGAAAAGTACTGGTCCTACCACCAGTTCAACCTGAACATCATCCCGAACGGCCTCGAGGTCTCGAAAACAGCGATACACGCGCTGATCGGCGACTTCCCGATGACCGAATGGATGCTGATCAACAAGGTGCTGCCGTTCGTCGGCCTGGCCCTGCTGTTCGCGTCGTCGGTGTACGTGTTCGTAGCGCTGCGCGCTAAGGGCCTGCCGCTGGCGCTGTTCGGGATCGCGTCGATCGTGATGCTGATGGTCAACAGCAACGTCATCTCGGTGCACCGCTACCTGCTGCCGTGCCTGGTCATGTACATCGCGCTGGTGCTCTTCGGCGAACGGCATCCGAGGCTGCGCAACGGCGTCCACGTCGTGCTCTACGCGAACTCCTTGATCTGCGGCCTGCTCTTCGTCCGTTTCGTCGCCGGAAGCTGGACCGGCTGAGCACGGAGACACCCACCTCGACCACCGCCAGGCCCACGTGGCTGACCGGCGACCACGCCAAAGTCCTCGGTGTGGTCCTTGTGTGGCAACTGGTCCTGATCGCCATCGCGGTCCTGTTCGGTTCCCTGTCGGAGCCGGGCGAAGGCATCCCGGACACCGGCGTCGGCTCGGGTGACGGCCTGCTCGCCCACACCTATCGCTGGGACGCCGCCAACTACGGCGAGATCGCGAGCCACGCCTACACCAGCAGCGACGTGCCCCTGCGGGCGTTCTATCCGGTCTTCCCGATCTGCGTCTGGCTGGTCCGCACGATCAGCATCGGCACGCTCGATCCGCTCACGGCAGGGTTCCTGGTCAACACGGCCGCCACCTGGCTGGCCACGGTGGCCCTGCTCAAGATCGCCCGGTTCTACTTCTCCGGCACCCGCGCGCCCTGGCTGGTCGTCGTGGCCTTCCTGACCGCTCCCGCAGCGTTCTTCCTTCACTCGTTCTACAGCGAAGCGGTGTTCTGCGCGCTGGGCTTCTGGGCATTCCTGTTCGCATTGCGCAGACATTGGCTGTGGATGGGCCTCTGCCTGATCCCGCTGACCGCGTCCCGGATCACCGCCGCAGTGTTCGTCGGTCTGTGTTTCCTGGAGTTCTGGCGCAGCAAGGACTGGAAGCCACGCGGGCTGCTTTCCTGGCACCTGCTCTGGTTCCCGCTCGCGTTCCTCGGCCTCGCCGCCTGCATGGTCTACATGCGACTCCGGACCGGCAGCGCGACAGCGAGTTTCACCGCGCTGAAGGGAGTGGAGGCGTGGAGCTACCACGTTTTCAACCCTGACATCCTCGCCACCGGGCTCAACGAAGCGCGCATCACCACACACGCGCTGCTGGGCGACACTCCCCTGGACAGTTGGACGCTGGTCAGTCACGTCCTGCCGTTCCTGGGCTTGGTCCTGCTGTTCGGCAGCTCGGTCTACGTTTTCCTGGTGTGGCGGCTCAAGGGCCTGCCGCTGGCGCTGTTCGGGATCGCGTCGATCGTGCTGCTGACGATCAACAGCAATGTGGTGTCGGTCCACCGGTATCTGTTGCCCTGCCTGGTCATGTACCTCGCGCTGATCCTGCTCGGCGAGCGCCACCCCAGGCTGCACTGGCTGGTTTACGTCGTGCTGTACGCGAACTCGGCCATCGGAACCGCACTGTTCCTGCGCTTTATCTCCGGTGCCTGGGCTGGTTGAGACCTACCGCTCGGGGAGTCCGGCGGCGGCGGCGATCATCGAGCGGAGACTGCGGCTGAACTCCAGATTGAGGTGGTCGTCGTCGTAGTAGACGACCACGTTGCCGACCACGCCGTAACACTTCGCCTCGTCGCAGAAGTAGTCCGTGGGATCGAAGTACCTGATGTTCGGATCCCCGCGCCGCTTGGCGGCCTCCACCAGCGGATCCAACGGCTGCGCCGCCGCACGGTCGACCGCGCAGTTCAGCGGGTTGTCCGGGTTCAGCGCCACACAATCGGGCGAGCGGACGTCACCGTTGAGCGGCGGGTCACCGAGCACAACAACCTGAGCACCGGCGCCGCTCCACGCGTTCCAATACGGCGGCAGCCCCTCGAGGTACTGATCGGCTTCGGTCTTGCCCGCAACCGCGACGGGATGCTCATGACGCGCGAAGAACGAGGTGAACACATAGGCGGGCCTGTCCTTGACGATGGCGTCAGACAGAGCCGCACCCCAGTTCATGCAGTTCCGGGCTTCGACCACGTCAGCACTGTCGTGGTAGCCGCGGAACCTGATCTTGGCGACCGGGCAGCCGCCGAGGTAGCTACGCTTGAGCACCCATTTGTGTTCGCGGGCCAGGTCCAGGATCGGGCCGGACCACTGCTGCGCGTGCGAGTCACCGACCAGCCAGACGACCGGCGCCGACGGGGCACCGCCACTGAAATCGCACACATTAGTCGTGCGCTTGCTGCTCCCGACCATGAGCAGGTCGGTGTCGGGCGGGCAGTCGGGCGTCTTGAGGTAGTACTGGTTCGAGGGCCCCATGTCGACCACATTCGCGGGACCGAACGGATCGGCACACCCACTACCGGGCACCATCGCACTGGCGCCATAACAGGACTTGACCGCCGCGGCGCGCGTCTCCACCTCGGCCTGGGCCACATGCCGGTCGAACGTCCAGACCAGACCGCCTGCCACCAGCGAGACCGCGACCATCCCCGCGACCATCCCGGCGAACGTGAGCCTCGTGCTGTTCACGAGCCTGCTCCAGGACATTCCCCGGTCCTCGACCAGCACCTTCGACAGATACGCGAGCACGAACGAAAGCGCGAGAACACCCGCCCGCTGCCCGAAGCTCAACACCCCGTCCGAGCCGAACGCACGACTCAACGCGAACGGAGCCAGCACGATCAACGGCCAGTGCCACAAGTACAACGAATAGCTGACGCCGCCGAGCAGCTGCACCGGCGCAGAAGCGCTGAGCGCCGTATGCCACTGCCGCTGCTGGCTCGTACCGGCGACGATGACCAGCCCGGTGCCGACCGCGGGCACCAGCGCCAAGTAGCCGGGGAACTCCGTCAGCGGATCGAAAAGCAACGCCGAACCCAAGATCATCGCGAGTCCGGCAAGCGAGGCCAGACCGGAAGCGACACGCGGCAACGCGACCTTGGTCCCGGCCAGCCCGATCAGCGCACCGAGGGCGAACTCCCACACCCGGACCGGCGTGACGAAGTAGGCCTGACTCTTCGAGATCGCGGTGAAGTAGGCGCTGAACGCCAGCGACGCCATGCCGATGACGGCGATACCCACCAACTGGGCCCGCGTACGCCTGATCTTGAACAGCCCGAGCAGCAGAATCGGCCACAGCAGGTAGAACTGCTCCTCCACCGACAGCGACCAGTAGTGCTGTGACACGCTCGCGGAATCGTTGAGCGCGGAGTAGTCGACCGACCTGATCGCCAGCAGCCAGTTCTCCCAGTACAGCGCACTGGCGAACGCCTCGTGTGCACTGGCCTCCCACCGAGGGAAGGGCAGCAAGAAATAGGCCGCGACCAGGCCAAACAGCAACACAACGAAGGCAGCGGGCAGCAACCGCCGGATCCGCCGGGCGTAAAACCGCCCCAGCCGAACCCGCCCGGTGCGGCTGATCTCACGCCCGATGTGCGAACTGATCAGAAACCCCGAGATGACGAAGAACACGTCAACACCGACATAGCCACCGGTCAACCTGCTCGGCCACAGGTGGTTCAGCACCACGGCCAGCACCGCCACGGCCCGCAAAGCCTGGATGTCAGTGCGGAAGCCCTTCGGCGAGGACCTGGCAGGGACGACGGAAGCGGGCCCAGCACCGCTCATCTCGTCAGGCGCGATCGTTGCCAACTGCTGCCAACCCCCACGATCGGACACATAAGTCTCAAGCATTGTAGATGCGCCTGAGAGCACCTGGATCGATGCCCCAGAGAAGGCCGACGACCCGATAAGGGCGGGTGTCCCGTGTTTCCGAGACACCCGCCTTCACCGCGCCGCCTTGGCTATTTGATGAGGGTGCAGCTGTTGGTGGTGGCGGTGAGGTCGTAGAGGTTGTACCAGCCCTGGCCGATGAGTTTTCCGACGCCACGTCCGGTGGAGTACCAGGTTTTGCTAGCGGGGAGGTAGCGGTTCCAGAGCAAGCCGCCGCCTTCGTCGGCGTAGGTGGTGTAGAGGGTGTCCGCGCCGACAGAGAAGATGCGGTTGTATTTGTTCCAGCCGGAGCCGACCTGGGTCGGGGTTTGTGTCCAGGTGTTGGCCGTGGCGTCGTAGACGCCACGGAAGAGGTCCCCGGCGGGGGTGCGGGCGTAGATCACGCCGTCACCGGCGGCGACGATGAGGTTGTATTTGCCCCAGTCTGCGGTGAGGACACGGTGCGTCGAGATCTTGGTGACCGGGTCGTAGGCACGCCAGTGGAGGTTGCCGTCGGGCTCCACGGTGTAAATGTTTCCCAGTGCGTCGACGGTGATCCGGTTGCGGTAATCCGCGGTGGAGTAGCGCTCCCAGCCGTGGTCGATGACGGTGTAGTCGGCAGTGGCGCCGGGCGCACGGTCCCAGCCGTTGCCGTTCCACCTGAGTCGGCGTAGCTCACCATTGTCGACGGCGGAGTAGATCACGCCGTCCGGGCCGGCGACGGCACGGGTGTGGAGCCAACCGTTGCCGATGCCCTTGGAGACGCCGCCGTTGGTCCAGGTCCAGGTCCCGTCGCGGGCTCCGGTGTGCTGCTGGAGCGTGAGGTTGCCGTCGGGCTGGACGCTGAACAGGGGCGCAGCGGGCTTACAGGTGATGGCGAAGTCCGGATTCGCGGTCCGGCGGATCCAGTCGGCAAGATCGTCGGTGCGGGAGGCAGTGGTGCCCTGCCGGGTTTCGGTTTCGCCGATGCAGCCGTGCTGCCAGGAGTTCCCGAGGATGGCGAGAAGCTCGGGGATGCCGTTCTGCTCGCGGACCACGGGGCCACCGGAGTCACCCTTGCAGGCGTCGTTGCCGTTGGCACCGGTCAGCGACAGGCCGGTCGCGGTCGTAGCGGTGACGGTGAACGCGGCGGTGTGGAGCAGGTCAGGTACCCATTCGGTGGCGGCGCGGCCGAAACCGGCGGCGACCACAGCGTCTTGGGCCGCGGGGACCGTGGTACCCAGCGCTACCGGCGCGACGTCGGTGATCCGGGTGTCGAGACCGGCCAGCGCGATCCCGCGGTCAGCGTTCACCACCAGGGAGGTGACCTTGGCAACGTGGCCCGCGGTGGTGGTGAGGTCGGTGCGTCCGACGATGGCAGTGGTGGGTTTGGCGGGGGCGCCGCCTTGCGGCGTTTCCGGGAAACAGTTCGCCGCGGTGATCACCCAGCCCGACGAGACCAGAGCACCGCTGCAAGCGCGGCCGTCCATCATGAGCTTCGCAGTGAAACCGTAGGAACTGATGGGCGCCAAGGAATCATTCGAAGCGGCAAATGCCGAAGTAGCAGCCAGCGGACTACTGGCCACCATTATAGTAGTGAGCGCGGAAATTGCACTTACCCTCTTCCGTCGCATTGACGGACCCCCTTCATGCAGCCATTAAAACAGGCGTTGGAGTTATCAACAAAAGAAATAGGAAATATTTCGACAATTAATCAGGTAGAAAAATGACCGTGTCGATCTTGTTTTTTGCAGCTCAGATACCCCTGTTCGCCCTCGCAGCCTGCAACGTTACCCATCAACACACCGCAAGTCCATGAGGAAAACTGTGACCTAAGTCACTACGTTTCTTGCTAATAATCTCATCCTCCCAGCGATAACTATCGCGCAACAGGAATCTTTCAAGCAAGCACGACCAGCGGGGAAATCATGCGACTCATCACAAAAACTTTTTTTGCCTTCGGTACGATCGGAATAGCGATTTTGACTGGCACCATGGCCGCCGCGGCCACCGGCCAGTCGGCCTCCGATGCACAAGCCCCCCTACTAGAAGACTACGTCTACCCCGGCGCCGACGGCATCTTGGCGACGTACGGCGTCAAGCTGATCGCCGGCGACGGACACATCTTGTTCATCGACTGCACTACTCCTCCGGATGGCAACGTGGGTGCTATAGAGGTTCGTACCTCGGCGAAAATTGGTGCAAACAAGAAGGGCGTAATCTGCTTCAAAGTCACCGCCGCAACAGGCCATTTGGAACTCATGGTCCCTGCCGTCTACGAAATACACGGTGACGGCCTCATTGCAGGTTCAGGACACAAAGTCAAGGCAGCGCTGACGACCGATGCCGGTGAACACACGTCCGTGAACGTCGACCCGAACGGCAGTACTCCAGTGGGCGTCGGATCAAAGCCGGGCGCAGCCCCAACAACCCTACTTCAGCTCGACGTGGCTCCTTGATAGGCAGATATTCCAGCGCAAGCTGTACAAATTTCGTAGGCCTATAACTATGTCCGAATTGGGGAGATTCGCATGATTCATGTGAGACCTGGACGGGGAGCGGTTGCGGCGATCAGTCTTGTGCTGCTCGCCAGCTTGATCAACCCGTCGGTGTCGTCGGCAGACACCGCGCCTGCGGATCATGGTAACGATCGAGCGATGGTGGCGTCTCTGTGGCGTTATGGCGGCCCGACTGTAAGGACGGGTGCGGAGCAGGCGCTGCTGGGGACTGACGCTGACGTCCAGGAATTCCTTGTCAACGAGCAGTCGCGGGCTCAGGTAATCGATGAACGCATCAGTGTCGACCGGATGCTGGCATCGGGTGGCCCGACGATCAAGAACGATGCTCAGCAGGCCCTGGACTCCACCGCTGACGGAGCTCTACGGGATTTCTTACAGTCCGGCTGGGAAATCGCATCTACACACGACCAGCGCATTCGGGTTAACCAACTGTTGGTTAGTGGCGGTGCAGAAGTACGCAAGGCGGCGCAGCAGGCACTGGACGCGAACACAGTCGAAGCGCTACAGGAGTTCCTACAGTCCGGGTGGCAGACACCGTTCGAGCACGATCAGCGCATCAGGGTTGATCAGATCCTTGCCGCTGGCGGTCCTGAAGTACACAAGGTCGCTCAGCAAGCGCTCGACGCCAACACTCCAGAAGCGCTCGCTCAATTCCTCGATAACGACTGGGCAATCGCAGCCGCACGCGACCAGGAGACAGCTAGCGTGGCCCAGCTCGCAGGTGCTGCGAAGGACGCTGGGGAACAAGCTGGCAAAGAGACACAGGCAGCTAAGGACGCTTCAGATCGGGCAGTGACCGAAGCAGCACTGGCTCAAGCTGCTGCCGAGGCTGCAGCAAAGGCCAGTGAAAGCGCCCACGACAACGCCAATGCCGCCGCAGCAGCGGCCAACCAGGCGGCAGATGCCGCCAACAGAGCGGCAGCGGCCGCACAAGAAGCTGTTGGCGCAGCCAACGCAGCCAGCTCAGCCGCACGGGTAGCGGCATCAGCCGCAGCACGAGCAGCCAACGCTGCGACATTGGCGGGACGAGCTGCTTCCCGTGCATTTTCAGCAGCAGCTGATGCTGCCGGGGATGCAGGCAAAGCAGCTGACGCTCGGAAAGCTGCGGATGACGCAGTCATTGTAGTGGCAGGTGCCAGAGAAGCGGCCAAGGCAGCCGCCTCCGCCGGAGACGCCGCCAGGGGTGCAGACACAGCAGGCAAAGCCGCAGGCGCGGCAGGCAATCACGCAGCACTGGCAGCAGAGGCGGCCGCGCAAGCAAGCCGAAATTCAGGTGCTGCCGGTGCCGAGGCACGAAAGGCTCAGAATGCCGCCGCGAGCGCACGAGCCAGCGCCAATCGAGCCAACCGAGCAGCAAGTGCGGCATCGAATTTCGCAAACATCGCCGCGAACGCAGCTTATGCCTCACGTGACGCCGCGAACCGCGCAGCGACAGACGCGGAAGCAGCGGCGGCCGCAGCGAACGCCGCCGCCGACCACGCCGGCCACGCTGCCGATGCAGCGAAAGAAGCCACGGACCATGCCAATGCGGCCACTCAAGCTGCACAGGCTGCGATCAACGCAGCCAACCAGGCCAAACAGATCTACGACGCCGCTCGAGCCGCTGACAAGGAACACGTGGCGGCCGCATCCGAGCAGAACGACGCTATCGCACGAGCAGCCAGAACCGCAGCAGACCAGGCTCAAATCAAGTCCGGCTGGTACACGGCGGAAGCGACAAAACGCAGCGCAGAGACAAACCGTCTGATCACCGAAGTAACAGCGCCGGGAACAGCTCCCGAACTCGCCGCGTCCGACGCGCGCAAAGTAGCGATGACACTGTCCACTACGGGCGGTCCGTGGACCAGTAATGCTGCCTTCAGTGCACTCGGCGGTGTCGACGTCGTGGTACTTGACTTCTTGCGCAACGGCATCAGCCTCGCGGCCGGCCAGGATGACCGGAGCACCGTCGGCACGCTGAAAGAAACCGGTACCGACGCCCTGCGGACGGCTGCCGACGTCGCTTTGGCCGGCAGCGACGCAGACGTGCAGGAATTCTTACGAGTGCAGAACTACCCCGAAAGAGAGTCGACCAGTTGCTCGCCGCAGGACGCGAGGCTGGCAACACAGTAGTGGCACAAGCCGCACAGGAGGCCCTGAACGCCAACACAGATCAGGCATACCGCGAGTTCCTAAACACTGATCAGTACAACGCACTCAATAGTGATGAGCGCATCAAGGTCAACCAGATCCTCGCCGACACAGCAAGTGGCCCAGAGCTGAAGGCGGGAGCCCAGATCGCTCTGGATGGGCCTGACGGCTTCGTCCACCAATTCCTGGTCGCTGGTCGATACGTCGCAGCACAGCGGGATCAGAACACCGCGTCCCACAATGCCGAGGTCGCAGGTTACCTGGCACAGGCCTCTCAATCAGCGTCCACCGCATCCCAGAACGCCAACGAAGCGCAGGCAACGGCGGCCAGGGCCCGTAAAGCCGCAGACGCAGCAGCCGGATACGCCCAGCAGGCACGCAATGACGCCAACCAGGCAGCGGGTTATGCCCAGCAAGCACATAGCTCGGCAGCTCAGGCCGAAGACTCGGCACGACAAGCAGCCGCGTCGGCCCGTACCGCGCGCACCGCAGCCGCATCTGCGCAACAATCCGCAAAAAACGCAGGAAGATCCGCCAGCTGGGCTCAAGCTTCAGCCCATCAAGCGGCAGACTTTGCTGCCCAAGCCTACGATTCAGCGGCTCGAGCCTTCAAATCCGCCCAGGCCGCGGGACGTGACTATAAAGCGGCACTCGAGGCGGCCAATCAAGCCTTTGGAATTGCAACAAGCAAGGTCAGTGCAGAAAAAACAAAACAGGCATTCACGCAAGGCCTATTCTGCAATGGATATAGACTATCAAATCCCGAACTATACAACGAGTGCATACACCTGATCACCGCGTCAGAATTTGAACGTAGCCAGCTTATGCTGGAAAATGGACCGAGATGTTCCGCATTTTGGCATGAGGGCACACCGCAGCACGACGCTTGCCTTTGGGACACCCTAAGCCCCAGCTTTGAGCTCGACCAATTTCTATCTCTTGCCACAATTGCGCTTAACGATCTTAATGAAAAGATTCTCAAACCACTTGCAGTTCTGGGTGTCGGCGCACTTGCGGGCGCACTATGTGCCGGTATCGAGGTATGCGCGCTAGCTTCCATGGCTATTTTACCCGAAGGTGCGGCATTCCTACCCTGGATCGAACTAGCGGGCATGCCAGCTGCTAGCGCATTCGGCGTCCAAAGACTGGAAGCACTTCTTGAAGATATCAATATCGAAGCCCAAGTCGGCGCCGCAAATCTGGCAAACGCCGTATCCAAAGCAGGCGGAGCAGCTCTGCCTGGAAGGTTCTTTTCAACCGACCCACTCGTTGGCGATCTGGCAAATGGTCTTGAACTGGCATACCCCGGCGAGGTAGTAGGCGTCAACGTCAACGCCTTCCGAGCGGATGGAACACTAGGCACTGACTTCGATATCTCAATGAAACATGCTGTCATCCAAGTGAAGTCTGGAAGCGCTCGTAGTGCATTAAGCCAGGCAAGAAGAACTGCGGAAGTTACTGACAGAAAAGTGATCGTGTACGGCCCCAGCCTTGGTCCGCAGATGCAACGAAATCTTCGAGCAGAAGGGTTTATCCCCGTGACCTCACGGGATGAGTTAATACGAATCTACCCGACAATTTTCTAGGATTTATTCATGTGGAACGAGATTGTGATTTTCCTTCCCGCAGGTTCAGGACTGCGCCAACTCGAACAAGCAATCAACAGCCATGCTTGGACAGCGGTGAGTCAAGGTGGCAAACATCTACAGATGTCTGAAGGCCCCATCGAGGTCTATACGAACAGCGACCTGTGGAGCTCATACTCAGAAGATGAGCGAAAGACCGTCAACGAACTGATCGAAAATGCACACCCTGTGGCAATCTTTTATTTTAACCGGCAGGCGGTTCGAAATTTCCTACATATGCTTCCGGAAAATATTGAAGCATATGTAGATAAGGAAGATCCGGGCATACTCAAACTGGTACCCTTAGCGCAGTTTATCGCCTCGGAAGAGTAATTTGACACAAAGTGAAGCTGCGTAACATATTCGTTACGCAGCTTCACTTGCAACTCCGCGAATGCAGGATTCAGCCGGCGTGAGCGGCCAGGCGTTCTTCGCGGTCCGCGTTGATCAGGGCGTCCAGGACGTTGTCGAGGTCGCCGTCGAGGACCTGGTCGAGGTTGTACGCCTTGTAGTTCACGCGGTGATCCGCGATGCGGTTCTCCGCGAAGTTGTAGGTGCGGATCCGCTCGGAGCGGTCGACCGTGCGGACCTGGGAACGCCGGACGTCGGACGCCTTCGCGGCGGCCTCCTCCTCGGCGATCGCCTGCAGGCGGGCCTGGAGGACCTGGAGGGCGCGGGCGCGGTTCTGGATCTGGGACTTCTCGTTCTGGCACGAGACCACGACGCCGGTCGGCAGGTGCGTGATGCGGACAGCGGAATCGGTCGTGTTGACGCTCTGGCCGCCAGGGCCCGAGGACCGGTAGACGTCGATGCGAAGGTCGTTCGGGTCGATCTCGACCTCGACCTCGTCGGGCTCGGGGTAGATCAGGACGCCGGACGCCGAGGTGTGGATGCGGCCCTGGGACTCGGTGGCGGGCACTCGCTGCACGCGGTGCACCCCGCCCTCGAACTTCAGCCGGGCCCAGACGCCGTCGGCGACGGCGGAACGGCTCTTGATGGACACCGTGACGTCCTTGAAGCCGCCGAGGTCGGAGTAGACCGAGTCGAGCACTTCGGCCCGCCAGCCGTGCCGCTCGGCGTAGCGCAGGTACATGCGGAGGAGGTCGCTGGCGAAGAGTGCCGATTCCTCACCGCCCTCGCCGGACTTGATCTCCATGACCACGTCGGCGCTGTCGTACGGGTCACGGGGCAGGAGCAACTCGGTGAGCCTGTTCTCGAGTAAGGGGATGCGCGCGGAGATCTCTGCGGCCTCGGCCGCGAAGCTGGAGTCCTCCGAAGCGAACTCCTGGGCCGCGGCGAGGTCCTCGCGGGCGGTGTCGAGCTCGCGGACGACCTTCACCACCGGGCCCAGCTCGGCGTAGCGGCGCCCCAGTTTGCGCGCCCGGCCCTGATCGGCGTGCACCTCGGGGTCGGCGAGTTGCCCTTCCAGCTCGACGTACTCCTCGAGCAGCCTGCCGAGCGAACTCGAATCCACCACTTCACCTCTCTGAGAATGACCAACCCGGTGCAAAGCAAACGGCGCCCACCCGAACCTGCGGGTGAGCGCCGTTGATCAAGCTACTTGGCGTCGGCCTTCTTCTCGCGCTTGCCGTAGCGAGCCTCGAAGCGAGCGACACGACCACCGGTGTCCAGAATCCTCTGCTTACCGGTGTAGAACGGGTGGCAGTTCGAGCACATTTCCGTGTGGATGTGCCCGCCCTCCTTCGTGCTGCGCGTGGTGAACTCGTTCCCACAGCCACAGGTCACGGTGGTGACGTTGTACTCGGGGTGAATACCGCTCTTCATGGTGTCCTCTCTGGTTGGCCCCGGGTCCCCAAGCTGGGGTGAACCGGTGCCGGACTTCAGCGGGTGATTCTGCCAGACGAGCTGACGAGGGAGTCAACGTCCCCCGCCGAGCTGGTATTCCAGCGGGCGATCGCCGCAATCCGGACACGTTGAGTCATCAACAATATGCAGCGTGTGTACGAGATTTGTACCCACTGACGAGAAGGTGCGCTTGTTCGTAAATCGCTCACCGGATCCAGGAGGAACCGTGCGCACTTCGACCAAGCATCTGCTTTCCCGGGTCGCGAAACCGGCCGCCGTGGCCGCGCTGGCCGCCGCCGCGCTGGCGATGGCGCCGCTGGCGAGCGCCGCCCCCGCAGCCATCCCGGCCGACATCTCCGCCGCCGATATCAACCCGGCGGCGGGCACGTTCGCCACCGTGCCCGAGGGTTCGGTCACCATCCAGGGCGCCGCCGACGGCACCCCCGCGGGCGCCATCCAGTGGTACAAGAACCACCTCGGCAGCACCGCCTACCAGGGCTACTGCGAGAAGGCCGCTGAGAACGCCTACGGCACCACCGGCGTCTGGGGCTCGGCCAACGCGCACTGGACCGGCGCGAGCCCGAAGCACCCCACCGGCACCCCGCCCGCGGGGTCGTTCGTCTACTGGAACATCAGCGCCTATGGCCATGTCGGCATCGCGGACGGCAGCGGCGGCATCTACGCCAGCAGCATCGGCGGCAAGATCGGCCACGCCTCGAGCGTCAACTTCTTCAACGCCTACCGTGGGTGGACCCCGGCCGCGCGGCCGCACCAGTAGGTCCCGCGAGTGTCATGAAAGGGTCTTTCAGGGCAAAAAGTGTCCGCAAAGACCCTTTCATGACACTTCAAAGACGAGAAGGGCCCCGCCGGAGGAGACCGGCGGGGCCCTTCTCGTGCTCAGGAAGACTCAGTCGTCGTCGTTGGAACCGAGGGCTGTCTTCGAGACCTGCATCAGGAACTCGAGGTTCGTCTTCGTCTTGCGCAGCCGGGAGATCAGCAGGTCGATGGCCTGCTGCGAGTCCAGCGCGTGCAGCACACGGTTCAGCTTGTGCACGACGGCCAGCTCGTCCGGCGGGAGCAGCAGTTCTTCCTTACGCGTGCTGGACGGGTTGATGTCCACCGCGGGGAAGACCCGGCGCTCGGCGATCTTGCGGTCCAGTTTGAGCTCCGCGTTACCGGTGCCCTTGAACTCCTCGAAGATCACCGTGTCACCGGTCGAGCCGGTCTCCACCATCGCGGTGGCGAAGATCGTCAGCGAGCCGCCGTTTTCGATGTTGCGCGCCGCGCCGAGGAACCGCTTCGGCGGGAACAGCGCCGTCGAGTCGACACCACCGGAAAGGATCCGGCCGGACGCCGGGGCCGCGAGGTTGTACGCGCGGCCGAGGCGGGTGATCGAGTCGAGCAGCACGACCACGTCGTGGCCCATCTCCACCAGGCGCTTGGCGCGCTCGATGGACAGCTCGGCGACCGAGGTGTGGTCCGACGGCTGGCGGTCGAAGGTGGAGGCGATGACCTCGCCCTTCACCGACCGCTGCATGTCGGTGACCTCTTCCGGACGCTCGTCCACGAGCACGACCATCAGGTGGCACTCGGGGTTGTTCGTCGCGATCGCGTTGGCGATGTCCTGCATGATCGTCGTCTTACCGGCCTTCGGCGGCGAGACGATGAGCGCACGCTGGCCCTTGCCGACGGGCATCACCAGGTCGATGACACGCGTGGTGAGCTTGTGCGACTCGGTTTCGAGGCGCAGGCGCTCGTTCGGGTAGAGCGGGGTCAGCTTGGTGAACTCCGGCCGGTTCCGGGTCTCACTCGGGTCCAGGCCGTTGATCGAGTCGACGCGGACCAGCGGGTTGAACTTCTGCCGCTGGGCCTCGTTGTCCCGCGGCTGACGGACGACGCCGGTGATCGCGTCACCGCGGCGCAGGCCGTACTTGCGGACCAGCGAAAGCGACACGTACACGTCGTTCGGCCCGGCAAGATAGCCCGAGGTCCGCACGAACGCGTAGTTGTCGAGCACGTCCAGGATGCCCGCGACGGGCAACAGGACGTCGTCGTCGCGGATCTCGGTGTCGGGGGTGCCGCCTTCCGGCCTGCCGCCCCCGGTGCCCCGGCGGCGACGGTCGCGGAAGCGACGGCCACGACGGCCGCCTTCCTCGTCGTCGTCCGGCTGCTGGTTCCGGTTGTCCTGGCCAGCCCGGTTGTCGGCGTTGCGCTCGGCGTTCCGGTTGTCCTGCTGGCCACCGCGCTGACGCTGATTGTCCTGGCCGCCACCCCGGTTGTTGTCCCGGTTGCCCTGGCGGTCGTTCCGGTCGCCACGGTCGTTCTGGCGTCCGCCGCGCTGCTCGCCGCCCTGGCCTTCGCCACGGTCACGCTGCTGGCCCTGCTCACGCTGGCCCGGTTCGCGCTGCTGGCCGCCCTGATTGCCCTGACCACCCTGGGCCGCCTGGTTTCCCTGGCCGCCCTGGTTGCCGGATTCGGGCGCGCCCGCGGCCCGGTTGGACCCACGACGACGACGGCCTCGGCCGCCCTCCCCGTCCTGCTGGCCCTCGCCGGCGGACGCGGTGTCCTGCTGCGCCGGACTCTCGGCGGGCTTTTCCGGCCGCGTGGCCGGAGCCTCGACAGCCGGGGCTTCGGCCGGAGCCGTCGCCTTGTCCGCCTTCTCCGCACGGGCCTTGGCAGGAGCCTTCTCGGCCTTGGGCGCCTCCGCCTTGGGCGCGTCGAGACCGTCGAGGGGCAGCGTGTTGTCGCCCGCCACCCGGCGCTTGCTCTTGCCCTGACGCTCACGGATGGCCGCGATCAGGTCACCCTTGCGCATCCCGGTCGTCTCGCCGACACCCAGTTCACCCGCCAGCTGGCGCAATTCGGCGATGACCATCCCGGAAAGTCCCCCGGTACGGCGCTTGGGAGCGGTGGTGGTGCCGTTGGATTCGGCAGAAGTCTGATTTTCCACGTCGCCGCTCAAAAGTTCGGTGTTGCTCACACATGTCCTTCCTGACCGATCCACGCCTCCAGGCGGATCAGCGGACTGCCGTTCGCGTCCGATTGCGAAACGGCATTCTGTTCCCGATGCGGGCGAGCTGCGCTCAGACGTGCGGGGCCCGAAGTAACGGGGCCTGGACGTGCAAGCCAGAGCGAGAGCGCCGCCAGCACAGGGGGTTGCGTCCCCCAATTGGAGTACGCGGAATTCGACACCGCCGAAGCCGGAAACCCGCCTGCGTCAACCCGCTACCCCGCTTGCCAGGCGGTGCGGATGGCGGATCAACGAAAGATGCGATCCGGGATGCTCCCAGGACCGGCACCGGGTGCGGAAACGCACGGTGATCGAACGCCCCCGAGGGTAGACCGCGCCCGGGTCGGGTGCAACAACCACCCCCCGCGTGGCGGGCCCCCGGTCCCGCCCGTGATCGAGCCTTTACAGTGCCGCAACCTGGACCCCGCCCAAGTCGATGGGCAGCTCGGCGACGTCGAAGCCGTCGGCAACGACACCCGGAGGGAGTACGCCGCCGGTCGTCAGCGCGAGCACCGCGGGCCCGGCGCCGGAGATCGCGGCAGCGACGCCATGGGCACGCAGCGTGTCCACCAGCGCCGCGCTGGCCGGGTACGCGGGCGCCCGGTAGTGCTGGTGCAAGCGGTCTTCGGTGGCCGCGAGGAGCAGATCAGGGCGGCTGCCCATGGCGAGCACGGCCAGCGCGGACCGCCCCGCCGTGAACGCGGCGTCGGCGTGCGGGACCTCGGCCGGGAGCAGGCCGCGGGTCGCGTCGGTCGACGACCGCAGCGCGGGCACCGCCACCACGGGCCGGATGTCCTCGTGCGGGGTCAGCCGCTCCGCGCGGAAACGCCCGTCTTCGCACCAGGCGACGACGAAGCCGCCCAGAAGACTCGCTGCGGCGTTGTCGGCGTGCCCCTCGAACTCCGCCGCCAGCTGCAGCGCTTCGGCGTCCAGCGCCTTCTCCGCCAGCGCGTAGCCCGCCGCGACGCCGGAGACGACCGCGGCCGCCGACGAACCGAGCCCGCGGGCGTGCGGGATCGCGTTGAAGCAGCGCAGATGCAGGCCGGGCACCTTGACGCCCAGCTGCTCGCAGGTGTGCCGCAGCGCGCGGACCACGAGGTGGGTCTCGTCGGTCGGGACGTCGGCGATCCCACCGGCGCCCGCGTCGATCACCTCGATCTTGAGGCCCGTGTCGGTGACCTGGGCCTCGACGACGTCGTAGAGGCTCAATGCCAGGCCCAGCGTGTCGAAGCCCGGCCCCAGGTTCGCCGTCGACGCCGGGACGGTCACCTTCACGCCGGTGGTCATCGCAGGCCCAGCGCGCCCGCGACGGCACCGGGGTCGATGGCCAGTGGCTCGACCTCGATGTTGCCCTCCAGCGCTGTCGCCGGGTCCTTCAGGCCGTGGCCGGTGACCGTGCAGACCACCGTCGAGTCCTTCGGGATCAGTCCCCCGGCCGCGGTCTGCAGCAGCCCGGCGACGCTGGTGGCCGAGGCGGGCTCGACGAACACGCCCTCCCGGCGGGCCAGCAGGCGGTACGCCTCGAGGATCTTTTCGTCGGTGACGGCGTGGATGAGCCCGGCCGAGGAGTCGCGCGCGTTGATCGCGCCGTCCCAGGAGGCGGGGCTGCCGATGCGGATCGCGGTGGCGATCGTGTCCGGCTCACTGACCGGCTCGCCGTGCACCAGCGGCGCGGCGCCCGCGGCCTGGAAACCGAACATGCGCGGTGTGCTCTTGACCACACCGTCGGCCGCGTATTCGGAATACCCGGCCCAGTAGGCGGTGATGTTGCCCGCGTTGCCGACCGGCAGGCAGTGGATGTCCGGCGCCTGGCCGAGCACGTCACAGATCTCGAACGCCGCCGACTTCTGACCGGCGATGCGGACCGGGTTCACCGAGTTGACCAGGGTCACCGGGTAGTCGTTCGCGGTCTTGCGGGCCAGCTCGAGGCAGTCGTCGAAGTTGCCGTCCACCTGCAGGATCCGGGCGCCATGGGCGACGGCCTGGGCGAGCTTGCCCATCGCGATCTTGCCCTGGGGCACCAATACCGCGCAGGTCAGGCCCGCGCGGGCGGCGTAGGCCGCGGCGGACGCCGAGGTGTTGCCGGTGGAGGCGCAGATGACGGCCTTGAGGCCGCTGGCGAGCGCGTGGGTGATCGCCACCGTCATCCCGCGGTCCTTGAACGAGCCGGTCGGGTTCGCGCCCTCGACCTTGAGGTAGACGTTCGCACCGACGAGCCCGGACAGGTGCGCCGCCGGCAGCAGCGGGGTGTTGCCCTCGCCGAGGGTCACCACCTTCGCGCCGGGCGGGACCTGGATGCGGTCGGGGTATGCCTGGATGATTCCGGGCCAGGAGCTCACTGGTCTTCGCCTTCCACGCGCATCACGCTGACAACCTTGTGCACCACGTCGAGTTTGCCGATCTCGTCCACAGTGGACTGCAGAGCGGCGTCGGGGGCCAGATGGGTGACCACGACCAGGCTCGCGGTGTCGTTTCGGTCACGCTGGCGCACCGTCGAAATGCTTACGCCGTGTGCCGCGAACGCCTGGGCCACCTGGGCGAGCACGCCCGCGCGGTCGGCCACGTCGAGGCTGACGTGGTAGCGCGTCGGCGTCTGGCCCATCGGGCGCATCGGCAGCGCGGCGTGCGCGGACTCGCGCGGGCCGCGGCCGCCGACGACCAGGTTCCTGGCCACGGCCATCAGGTCGCCGAGCACCGCGCTGGCGGTCGGCGCTCCCCCGGCGCCCTGGCCGTAGAACATCAGCTCGCCCGCCGAGTCGGCCTCGACGTAGACGGCGTTGAACGCGCCGCCGACACCCGCCAGCTGGTGGCTGCGCGGGATCATCACCGGGTGCACGCGGGCGGAAACCGACTCGGAACCGTCGTCGGCGGTGACTCGCTCACAGATGGCCAGAAGCTTGACCGTGCGACCCAGTACGCGGGCCGCGGCGAGGTCGGAGGCCGTCACGTCGGCGATTCCCTCGCGGTGGACGTCCGACGCGGTCACCCGGGTGTGGAAGGCCAGTGAGGCGAGGATCGCGGCCTTGGACGCGGCGTCGTAGCCGTCGACGTCGGCCGTCGGGTCCGCTTCCGCATACCCGAGCCTCGACGCCTCGTCCAGCGTCTCGGCGTAACCGGCGCCGGTCGAGTCCATCGCCGAGAGGATGAAGTTGGTGGTGCCGTTGACGATGCCCATCACCCGGTTGATGCGGTCGCCCGCCATCGACTCGCGCAGCGGGCGCAGCAGCGGGATGGCCCCGGCGACGGCGGCCTCGAAGTAGAGGTCGACCCCGGCCGCGTCGGCGGCCTCGAACAGCTCCGCGGAGTGCTCGGCCAGCAGCGCCTTGTTGGCCGTGACCACGGCTTTCCCGGCCTTCAGCGCGTCGAGCAGCCAGCCGCGCACCGGCTCGATGCCGCCGACCAGCTCGACGACCACGTCGACGTCACTGCGGGTGACGAGCTCCGTCACGTCCGCGGTGAGCAGCTCCGGCGGCAGCTCCGGGTGCTTGTCGGGACGGCGGACCGCGATCCCGGCGATCTCGACCGGCGCCCCCGCCCTGGCGGCCAGCTCGTCCGCCTGCTCGGTCAGCAGGCGGGCGACCTCACCGCCGACCGTCCCACAGCCCAGCAGGGCAACCCTGATCGCGCGACCTTCCACAGTGGACACTGCTTAAACCTCCATTTTTCGCGAGTCCGCGCGCAACCGCGATCGCGTCGCCAGGGCGCTCCCACCGGCCGAACTCAGGTTCGCGCTAGATGGCGCCCTGCCGCCCCGATAGCGGGGCCTTCGGCCGAACACGCGCTCAGTGGTCCCGTTGTGTTCCGCGCGTAGCTCGCGCATTTCTAAACCTCCAGGCGCAACATGTCGTCCGTCGTCTCCCGCCGCAGCAGCACGCGGGCGCTGCCGTTGCGCACGGCGACCACCGCGGGCCGCGGCTGACGGTTGTAACCACTCGCCATCGAGTAGCAGTAGGCACCGGTCGCCGCGACCGCGAGCAGATCGCCGGGAGCCAGCGTGTCCGGCAGCCAGCAGTCTCGTACGACGATGTCACCGGACTCACAGTGTTTTCCCACGACTCGGGATAGCGCGGCCTTCACCGGGCCGCCGTCGTCGTCACTCGAACGGGAAACCACGCGGCAGTCGTACACCGCGTCGTACAGCGCGGTGCGGATGTTGTCGCTCATCCCGCCGTCGACGCTGACGTACCGCCGCGACGCGTTGTCCCCGAGCGAGACGTCCTTGATGGTGCCGACCTCGTAGAGCGTGATGGTGCCGGGGCCCGCGATCGCGCGGCCCGGCTCGCCCGCGATCCTCGGCACCGGCAGGCCCGCGTACTCGCATTCCTTGCGGACCATCTCGCGGATCTGGGTGATCATCTGCGCGGGCGGCGGCGGGTTGTCCTTGTCGGTGTACGCGATGCCGAAACCACCGCCGAGGTCGACGATCGAGAGCTGCTCGAGCAGCTCGGGGCCGTGTTCCTTGCTCAGCTCGGCCAGCAGGCCGACCACGCGCCGGGCGGCGACCTCGAAGCCGTCGGCGTCGAAGATCTGCGAGCCGATGTGGCTGTGCAGGCCGATGAGCTTGAGCGAGGACGCGTTGAGCACCCGCCGGACGGCCTCCGCGGCGTCGCCGGAGGCGAGCGAGAAGCCGAACTTCTGGTCCTCGTGCGCGGTCGCGATGAACTCGTGGGTGTGCGCCTCGACGCCGACCGTGACGCGGATCAGCACCTCCTGCACCACGTCGCGCTTGGCGGCGATGTCGGCGAGGCGCGCGATCTCGTAGTAGGAGTCGACGACAACGGTGCCGACCCCCGCGTCGACCGCCATCTCGAGCTCCGCGATCGACTTGTTGTTGCCGTGGAAGGTGATCCGGGCGGGCGGGAAGTCCGCGCGCTGCGCCACGGCGAGCTCGCCGCCGCTGCAGACGTCGAGGCTCAGGCCCTGCTCGGCGACCCACTTCGCGATCTCGATGGAGAGGAACGCCTTGGACGCGTAGTGCACGAGCGCGGGGTCGTCGAACGCCTCGGCGTAGTCGGCGCAGCGGGACTTGAAGTCGGCCTCGTCCACCACGAACAGCGGGGTGCCGTAGGTCTCGGCCAGCTCGCGGACGTCGACGCCGGCGATGCGCACGACGCCGTCCGGAGCGCGATAAGTGTTGCGGGGCCAGACTTTCGGGTACAGACGGTCGAGTTCACCGGCGCTCGCCGGCGGGAAACCGGAGGCGTCGGCGTGGGGGTAGACGTCGGCGTGGCGCGGGCCCGCGGGATGAGCCATCGTTCGTTACATCCGTTCCGGAGCAGAGACACCGAGCAGGGCGAGGCCGTTGGCCAGCACCTGGCGTGCGGCCTCGCACAGTGCCAGGCGGGCGAAGGTCAGCGGGGTGGCCTCCTCGTCGCCCTGGGGCAGGACACGGCCGACCGCGTAGAACTTGTGGTACGAAGCGGCCAGGTCTTCGAGGTAGCGGGCGACCCGGTGCGGTTCACGCAGGTCGGCCGCGCGGCGGAGCGTCGTCGGGAAGTCGCCGATGGTGCGGATCAGCTCGCCCTCGGCGGGCAGCGTCAGCAGTCCGAAGTCGACGTCCACATCGGACTTGAGCCCCAGGTCCGAAGCCCCGCGCCGCAAGGAGGAAAGCCGCGCGTGCGCGTACTGGACGTAGTAGACCGGGTTGTCGTTGGAATGCTTGCGCAGCAGGTCGAGGTCGATGTCCAAAGAGGAATCCACCGGGTAGCGGATCAGCTCGTAGCGCGCCGGGTCGACCCCGACCGCCTCGACCAGGTCCTCCATGGTGATCACGGTGCCCGCGCGCTTGCTCATTCGCACCGGCTTGCCGTCACTGACCAGGTTGACCAGCTGGCCGATCAGCACCTCGACCACGCCGGGGTCGTCGCCGAACGCCGCCGCGGCCGCCTTGAGCCGCGCGGTGTAGCCGTGGTGGTCGGCGCCGAGCAGGTAGATGCACAGGTCGAAGCCGCGTTTGCGCTTGTCCTGGAAGTAGGCGAGGTCACCGGCGATGTAGGCCGGGTTGCCGTCCTTCTTGATGACGACGCGGTCCTTGTCGTCGCCGTAGTCCTTGGACCTGAGCCACCAGGCGCCGTCCTCGAAGTAGAGGTTGCCGGAGTCCTTGAGCTGCTGGACCGCGGTGGCGACCGCGCCGGACTCGTGCAGCGAGTTCTCGTGGAAGTAGACGTCGAAGTCGGTGCCGAACTGGTGGAGGCTCTCGCGGATCTCGGTGAACATCAGCTCGATGCCGATCCGGCGGAACGTCTCGTGGCGCTCGGCCTCATCGAGCGAAAGCGCGCTCGGCTCCTGGCGGAGGACCTCGGCGGCGATGTCGGAGATGTAGCCGCCCGCGTAGCCGTCCTCGGGAGCGGGCTCGCCCAGCGAGGCGGCGATCAGGGACCGGACGAACCGGTCGATCTGGGCGCCGGCGTCGTTGAAGTAGTACTCACGGGTGACCAGCGCGCCCTGCGCGCCGAGCACGCGGCCCAGCGCGTCGCCGACCGCGGCCCAGCGGGTGCCGCCGAGGTGGATCGGACCGGTCGGGTTCGCGGAGACGAACTCCAGGTTGATCTTGACCCCGGCCATCGCCTCGCCGAGGCCGTAGGAGTCACCGGCGGCGAGCGCCTGGGAGATGACCTCGCCCTGCGCGTCGGCAGCGAGGCGCAGGTTCAGGAAGCCGGGCCCGGCCACCTCCGCCACGGTGATGCCGTCGGCGCCGGTGAGCACCTCGGCCAGCGCGTCGGCGAACTCGCGGGGCTGGAGGCCCGCCTTCTTGGCCACCTGCAGTGCGAGGTTGGTCGCGTAGTCCCCGTGTTCGGGGTTGCGCGGACGTTCGATGGTCACCTTTTCCGGCAGCACTGCGTCGTCGATGCCGCGGGCGGAGAGAACCTGCACGGCGGAGCTGCGGACCAGGTCGGCTAGGGCTGCGGGAGTCACCTGCCGAATTCTAGGTGTCAGCAGGTGGCGGCCCTCGCGGCGGTCCCGCCACCCCCTGTCGGCCCTACTGACGACCTGGGCCGGTCCGGTGATCCTCTGACCGTTCACCGTGACCAGACGCCCGGTCTCTACACTGGTCGTGGTTTATCCACCTCTGGAGGAACGCGGGAGCCATGGCGAACGGGACAACGAAGAAAAAAGGGTCGCCGATGAAGGCGGCCCGCAAAAGTTCCGTCGTGTCCAAGAAGGGCACGCCGTGGGGCACCATCATCGCCGTGATCGCGGTCGTCGCACTGGCGGCCAGCGTGTTCACCGTCTACCTGGTGCAGTCGGCGCCCAAGCGTGAGCAGAAGTCCAGGGAAGAGGCCGCCGCGGCGTTCGCGCCCTCGGCGAGCAACCCGGACCCCTCCAAGGGCATCGCCGGTGTGATCACGGCGCAGTACGCCGCCGGTGCGCACGTCCTGGCGACCGAACGCGTCGCCTACGACAAGACCCCGCCCTTCGGCGGCCCGCACGACGGCGTCTGGGCGGCCTGCACTGGCGTCGTCTACCCGACCGCGGTGCGCACCGAGAACATGGTCCACGGCCTCGAGCACGGCGCCGTCTGGATCGCGTACAACCCGGACAAGATCACCGGCCCGGCGCTCGACGAGCTCAAGGTCCGCGTCAACGGCAAGCCGTACTCGATGATGTCGCCCTACCCCGGCCTCGACCAGCCGATCTCCCTGCAGTCCTGGGGTCACCAGCTCAAGCTGACCGACGCGAACGACCCGCGGATCGACCAGTTCATCGCGGCGCTGCGGAGTAACCCGAACGGGGTCTACCCCGAGATCGGCGCCTCCTGCGACGCGCAGGGCCCCGGCCAGTTCGACCCGGACAACCCGCCGCCGTTCGACCCGAGCAAGCCGGGCAAGGACGCGAAGCCGATGGACTACAAGGGCACCCAGACCGCCCAGCAGGACCAGACGGGCGGCGCCGGCCAGCAGCCCCCCGCCGGGTTGCCGGGTCAGTAACCGATGAGCGCCGAAATCCACCGGGTCGACGAGGACACCGAGCTCGACGAGACCACTGAGCGGCCCGCCTGGTCGCGCTGGGTGATCATCGGGGCGACGCTGGTCGCCGTGCTTCTCGTCGGCGCGACGCTCGGCATGTTCCTCACGAACACTGCCGGCGGCGAACCGGCCACCGCCACCCCGGCGGCCGGTTCGGTGGAGGTCGGCTTCGCGCAGGACATGTCGGTGCACCACCTGCAGGCGGTGACCATGGCGAACTGGGCCCGCGACCACACCACGGACCCGGAGGTCCGGCAGCTGGCCTTCGACATCGGGACCACCCAGCTGGAGCAGGTCGGCCGGATGAAGGGCTGGCTCATGCTGTGGGACCAGCCCGAGCAGGCGACCGGCGCGTACATGACCTGGATGACCGACGCGGGCGCGATGAGCGGGCACGGCGGCATGCAGATGCCCCAGGCAGTCGCGAACGGCGCGCCGATGCCCGGCATGGCCACCAGCGCCGACCTGACCAAGCTCCGCTCACTGAGCGGCAAGGCGCTCGACGTCGAGTTCCTGCAGCTGATGCTGCGGCACCACCAGGGCGGCACCGGGATGGCGACCTACGCCCAGCAGCATTCGGACCTGCTCGCACTGCAGCAGCTCACCAAGAGCATCCTGACGTCGCAGGGCGCCGAGATGGACCTGATGAACCGGATGCTCGGGGCGCGGGGCGCGGCTCCGCTGCCTGCCGCTTGAGCCCTCACCGCGTGAGATGAACGGACCGTTCATGGCGTTTTTCAGCGGACGAGGCTGAAGAAGCCACGCACCTGCGCGACGAAGGAGCCCGGCTGTTCGAGCGCGGCGAAGTGGCCGCCGTGGTCCAGCTCCTCGAACCAGCGGAGGTCGGTGTAGCGGCGTTCGGCCCAGCGGCGCGACGGGCGGATGATCTCGCGCGGGTAGACCGAGATGCCCGACGGCACCGGCACGTCAGGGAGCTCGCGGCTCCGGTTCTCCCAGTAGATCCGGGCCGAGGAGGTCGCCGTCCCGGTGAACCAGTAGACCGAGATCGCGTCGAGCTGCTGCTGCTTGGTGAGCGCGTTCGCGAGGTCGCCGCGGTGGTCGGTCCACACCCAGAACTTCTCGGTGATCCACGCGGCCTGCCCGGACGGTGAGTCCGCGAGGCCGTAGCCGAGCGTCTGCGGGCGGGTGCCCTGCTGGGTCGAGTAGCCGGTCCCGGCGCTGACGTGCTCGCGCAGGTCCGCCATCGACTGGAGCTCGGACGGCGTCGGATCGTCGAAAGTCTTGTCGTCCATGGCCACCCTGGCCATGTTCACGTGGACGCCGGCGAGCCGCTCGGGCGCCACCAGTGCGAGCCGGTCGGTGATCATGGCGCCCCAGTCACCGCCCTGCGCCCCGTAACGGTCATAGCCCAGGCTGCCCATCAGCGCGTCCCAGGCGCGAGCGATCCGGTCGACGTTCCATCCGGTCTCGGCGGGCTTGTCGCTCCAGCCGAAGCCGGGCAGCGAAGGCGCGACGACGTGGAAGGCGTCGGCGGGATCGCCTCCGTGCGCGCGCGGGTCGGTGAGCGGGCCGAGCACCTCGAGGAACTCGGTCACCGAACCCGGCCAGCCGTGCGTGAGCACCAGCGGGAGCGCGCCGGGCTCGGGCGATCGGACGTGCAGGAAGTGGAGGCCCAGACCGTCCACAGTGGTCCGGAACTGCGGGAAAGCGTTGAGCCGGGCGGCAAAACCGAAGTCGTACTCCTCCGCCCAGTAACGGCAGAGCTCCCGCGCGTACTCGAGCGGGACACCCTGGGTCCACCCCTCGGCGGTCGCGGGTTCCGGCCAGCGGGTGCGCGCGAGCCGGGCACGCAGATCGGCGATGTCGGCGTCTTCGACACTCACCTCGAACGGTTCGGCCACGGTTGTCCCCTCACTGCGCATGGTCGGTCCAACGCTAGCAGGATTCGTGGGTATCGCCAACGAACGGGTAAACTCCCCCGATGGACAACCCGCCCGCCCGCCTCCGCGGCAAACCCAGCTGGCTGATCAGCCAGGCCTCGGCGTACGGCCATCGGCTCGTGACCGAGGCACTCGCGACCGAGAACGCCCGGCGCTATCACTACTCGATACTGGCGGCGCTCGACGAGTTCGGCCCCGCCAGCCAGGCGACGCTCGGCCGCCGCTGCGGGATCGACCGCAGCGACGTCGTCGCGATGGTGAACGAACTCGCCGCACAGGGCCACCTCGACCGCACCCCCGACGACGCCGACCGCCGCCGCAACGTCATCACCCTGACCGCGACGGGCCGTCAGCAGCTGACCCGCCTCGAAGCCCTGGTCACCAGCGCGCAGCACACCCTGCTCGACCCGCTGTCCGCCGACGAGCGGCGGCAGTTGACCGGCCTGCTGAGCCGTGTCGTCGAGCACCACGGCCTCCCGTGAGGACCCCGGGGACCATGCGCTAAGCTTTCACCGGTCGCGCAAGCGCCCTCGTAGCTCAGGGGATAGAGCACTGCCCTCCGGAGGCAGGTGTCGCAGGTTCGAATCCTGCCGAGGGCACCACGAGGATGGGAACGGGAGAGATGTCAGACATGACGTCCTCCTCTGTCCTTTTCTTGCGTTTACTCTGGTCAAGCTGCTCGCCGTGGTCAAACGGTAAGATGGTGGCCTCATGCGCGGCCTGACGTGCCGCAGGGACCGTCGAACCAAGCAACGTGACCTTGCACTTGATCTGGTTGCTGTCCTTGCGGTAACGCAGTTCGAGGCGGAGGACTTCGAAGAGTCGACGGGCGACGTCTTCGGGTAGGTCCTCGATCCTGACCTCGCCCAGGGGCAAGGCGTCGAGCAGTTCGGGGTTGGGTGCCTGCTGGTTCTCCTGTTCAGCCTCGGCGAGCTGCGCTTCGAGTTGAGATTTGCGTTCATGGAGTTCGTTGCGTTCGTCGTTGATGTCGCTGACGAAGTCCTTTGTCGGTTTGTCGACCAGGGCGAAGCTGCGGATGACGTTCTTGATCATCCGGGTGGTGTCGTCGATCTCACGGCGCAACGCGTCGATGCGCTGTTGTCGTTCCTGTTGGGCGGTAACGCCGAGTTCGCGGGCGGTGTCGCCGAGCAGGGTGCGGCGGTAGGTGCCGAAGATGTGGCCGGACAGGAAGTCGTTGAGCTTGGCGACGATGGCGTCTTCGCGAATCCAGAAGCTCCCGGCGGCGGGATGTCCTTCGGGGATGTAGCCCTTTTTCGGTGCACACACGTAGTAGGCGTGGCCGCGGCGGGTCTTGCCGTTCATGCGTCGGCCGCAGGTGCCGCAGAACAGATAGGTGCGCAGCAGATAGCTGCGTTTGGTCTGGGGGTGCTTGACGTTGGTGTTGCTGGTACTTCGGGAGCCGAAGCGGTGTCCGCTGACGTCCTGGGCGCGCAGCCAGTCCTCCAGCGTAACGAGATGTTCATGGACAGGCTGTGCGGACCAGATCCATTCCTCGATGGGGTTGGCGCGGTTGCCGCGGGACTTGCGTCCCTTTCGGTTCCACACCATGTGCCCGGTGTGTTTGGGGTTGGTCAGCAGGTCGCGCACGTTGGAGTAGGTCCAGCGGCCGACGGCGCGTTTCGGGTCAACGGGAACGGGCGGCGGGTAGGTGGCCAGGTCGAGGTTAAGACGGTCCGCGATCGCCTGATAGCCGACGCGCTCATTGATTCGCCACGCATACGCCTGGCGTACGGCAGGTGCCTGCGTTGGATCGATGTCGAGAAAGGTCTTCTTCAAGCACCCTTTGCGCGCTTGGCGGAAACCGGGTACGGGACGTGCCGCGCGCGGTAGCCGTAGCAGGCTTGCCGATGTTATAACCGGCCTCGGTGTGGACCGCGTAGCCGTCCCAGGATTTTTCCAGCATGTCGACGACATAGAACTCGGACAGGGTCTGGACCGCCCTGTGGAGGTGACACGTCATGACCCAGCCCGTGCGCATCCCTGCCGACGTCGACCGCGAGGATCGCGTCGTCGCCAACCTCACCGCACGACAACTCGCGATCCTCGCGGTCACCGGCATCCTGCTCTACAGCGTCTGGACCATGACCCGCGGCGCAGTGCCGCTGCCGATCTTCCTGATCATCGCGATCCCGATCGGGGTAAGCGCCGCTGTCCTCGCGCTCGGGCAGCGCGACGGCATTAGCCTCGACCGGCTCCTGCTGGCGGCCATCCGCCAGCGGCTACAACCGCGTCACCGGGTGGCCGCGCCCGAAGGCGTTCGAGCCGCACCACAGTGGCTGGCCAGCCGCGTCGCCAGCAGCGGGGCAGGGGGCTCGGAGGTGTCTCCGGCGCCGCTGCGGCTGCCCGCCGAAGGGGTCACCGAAGCCGGGATCGTCGACCTCGGAACCGAGGGCATGGCGATCGTGGCAGTCGCCTCCACGGTGAACTTTGCGCTGCGCACCCCCGGCGAGCAGGAAGCGCTGGTCGCGTCCTTCGGACGGTACTTGCACTCGATCTCCGCGCCCGTGCAGGTACTCTCCGGGCCGAACGGCTGGACCTGAGCCGGCAGATCAGCGAACTGCGCGCCACCGCCCCCGGCCTGCCGCACCCGATGCTCGAAACCGCAGCCCGGGAGCACGCGACCTACCTCGACCAGCTGCGCCGCTCCACCGACCTGTTGCGCCGCCAGGTTCTCATCGTGCTGCGTGAACCGGTGCGCGCGGCAGGTCCGGCCGACGGACTCGGCGGAGCGTCCCCGCTCGCCGCGCTGCACGCCCGACGCCACCGTGCCGGACAGGTCACCGACACCGCCCGGCGCGCCGCGGAAACCCGACTCGTCCGGCGCCTCGGCGAAGCGATCGAACTGCTCTCCCCCGCCGGGATCACGATCACCCCACTCGACGCGGGCCAAGCCACGGCGGTACTCGCCACAGCCTGCAACCCCGAGAACCTGATCCCACCCTCCGCCGGGCTGGCCGGCGCAGACGAGGTAGTCACCACCGCTGACCCCGACGACGAGCCACTGGCACGGCGGCAGCCGACCCCAGGCGCACTCGACGACTGGGACGGCGGCGACCTATGAACCCGATACTCGGCCGCCTCCGACGGCGCACGAAACAGGCCACGAACGCACCGGTGGTAGGCCGGGCTAGCGCGTTCACACCGGACTCGCTCTCGGTCGCGCCCCGGCACCTGGAGATCGGCGGCGAATGGGTCGCCTCCTTCGCGGTCACCGGGTATCCACGCGAAGTGCACGCGGGGTGGCTCCAGCCGCTGCTGTCCTACTCCGGCCGCGTCGATGTCTCCTTGCACATCGAGCCGATCGACCCGGTCACCGCCGCCACCCGGCTCAAACGCCAGCTATCCAAGCTCGAGTCCGGCCGGCGGCACACCAGCGAGAAGGGCCGGTTGCTGGACCCGATGGTCGAGGCCGCCACCGAGGACGCCTACGACCTGTCCGCCCGCGTCGCGCGCGGCGAAGGCAAGCTCTACCGGCTCGGCCTCTATCTGACCGTCCATGCCACCAGCGAGGACGATCTCGGTGAGCAGGTCGCCGCAGTGCGGGCACTGGCCGCGTCACTATTGATGAACGCGCAGCCGACCACGTACCGGTCGTTGCAGGGCTGGGTGTCCACCCTGCCTCTGGCGCTGGACCTGATCGGGATGCGCCGCACCTTCGACACCAGCGCCCTGGCCGCCGCGTTCCCCTTCACCAGCCCCGACCTACCCCCAGCCGACCCGACCAGCGTCGCCGCACCAGACGGCGTCCTGTACGGGTTCAACGTCGGATCGCAAGGTTTGGTCCATTGGGACCGCTTTGCCGCGGACAACTACAATGCGGTAGTTCTTGGGCGCTCCGGAGCGCCCAAGTCCTACCTGGTGAAACTGGAAACCCTGCGGAGCCTGTACCGCGGAGTCGAGGTGTCCATCATCGATCCGGAGGACGAGTACCGGCGGCTGTGCGAGGCCATCGGCGGCACCTACCTCCACCTCGGCGACTCTGACGTCCGCATCAACCCGTTCGATCTACCGATCGCAGTGCGCCTGGACGGGCGCCGCACGGCCCCCAAGGACGCACTCACCCGCCGGGCACTGTTCCTGCACACCGTCATCGGAGTCCTACTCGGCACCGACCTGTCCGCGCAGCAGCGGGCCGTGCTCGACCGGGCGATCATGGCCACCTACCAGCAGGCCGGGATCACGAGCGACCCGCGGACCTGGAGCAGGCAGGCTCCGTTGCTAGCCGATCTCGCCGCGGTCCTCACCGCCACCGCGGACCCGGTCGCCGCGGACGTGGGCGCACGGTTGCACCCGTTCGTCGAGGGCGCGTACTCCACGATGTTCTCCGGGCCGACCACGTCCAGGCCTGAGGGGCACCTGACCGTGTTCAGCCTGCGCGACCTACCTGACGAACTGCGTCCGATCGGCACGCTGCTCACCCTTGACACGGTGTGGCGGCGAGTGTCCAACCCGGCCATCCGGCGGCGGCGGCTGATCACGGCCGATGAAGCGTGGCTGCTCATGCAAGACCCCGCTGGGGCACGATTCCTGCACCGCATGGCCAAAGCAGCCCGCAAACACTGGGCGGGTTTGACGATCGCGACCCAGGATGTCGGCGACGTCCTCGGCACTGAGCTGGGTAAGGCGATCATTGCCAACGCGGCCACCCAGATCCTGCTACGCCAAGCCACTCAAGCGATCGACGAGATCGTGGCGACCTTCAACTTGTCCGACGGTGAGAAACAGTTCCTGATCTCTGCGGACAAGGGACAAGGCCTACTTTCCACCGGGACGCAGAAAGTTGCGTTCCAGTCGCTGGCCTCTCCGCAGGAAAACGCGCTCATCACAACAGATCCGGCCGAGTTGGCGCAGTACGCAGGACACGAACCTGGCACGGCCGACGGTGCGTTTGTGGATCTTGGCGTCGACGGCGCTGAGCTGGCTCTTGATGCGGACGCTGACGGTCACGTCGACCTCGACAGCACCGCGTAACCCGCCCACCACTGCGGATCGCTTCAACCACAACCGTTTCTACTCGTTTTTTCACCTGCCTGACTTTTCTTTGCGAGGTGTCGTATGTCTTCCTCCGCCAACGTGACCGCAGTTCGGGCGCGACCAGCCCAGTTGCTGACACAGAACCGGGAGATGCGCGCGATCGGTGTCTGGAACTGGACACTGCCTGCACTGGCCGCCCGTCTGCCCGACGGACGGACGCAGGTGACCTGCCCAGCGGCGAGCGCATGCACTCGAATCTGCTACGCGCGCAACGGTACCTACCTCTTCCCTGCAGTGAAAGCCAAGCATACCGCCAATCTCGCGTACGTCCTGGACGATCTTCCCGGCTGGACAGATGCCATGATCCGCGAACTGTCGGCGCCGCGCCTCATCGGGAAATTTGTCAGGGTGCACGACGCTGGGGACTTTCAGTGATGCCTACACTTTGGCGTGGTGTCACGTGATGCGCGCATGCCCGCAGGCGACTTTCTACTGTTATACCAAGGAAGTTCGGCGATTCAAACGGCTGATAGAACCGGACCCACCAGAGAACGTACTGTGGGTCTACAGTTACGGTTATCTGCCAGGTTTTACCTGTTGTTCACCAACCTTGAACTGAGGACTGTCCGCAGGCTAGAGCCCGGTTAGTCGGGTACCTGTCCCCAACAATCGGAAAACACCCACGTGTCGCAGCGCGTGCGCTCGGCAGCGAGACGCAAGATACGCAGTGCTGCTGCAGCTCAACCACTGGCGGCTCCCCGCATGGCGGTGATGCCGGCACTGGCGAATGCGAGGACTTGATCGACGAGGACGAGCAGTGCATCTGTTGAGTTGGTGACAGCAGCGGCGTTTGCCTCGTTTGTCTGATACAGCTCGCGAAGCCCGGTCACGACCGTCACTGCTGCCAGACGGGGCGCGAGTGCGTCGGCGGACGTGTCCAGGTCGCGGCCAATATGGGCTGCGATGAGTTGTTCGTGATGGTAGTAGCCGGCACGGGCCCGAGCGCGGAGCTCGTCGTCCGCACAGATCACCTGTGCCCGCAACGCTCGACGCTGCCAGATGCGGTGCTGGATGTCGGGCGCCTCGGAGTCCAGTGCACGCATGGTGCTGGCCATCCAGTCACGCAACGCGCGCAGGGTCGATTCGTCGGCGGCGCGGTTGCCGAGTCGGGCCGCGAGCGACTCCGCGGTGAAGGGTTCGGCGTCGAACAGCAGGTCTGCCTTGGTCGGGAAATGCACGGTAACTGTCCGCAACGCCACGTCGGCGGCGGCGGCGATCGCGTTCATGGTCGTGTCCCGATAGCCCTGCTCGGCGAACAGCGTCAGTGCGGCGTCTTGAATCGCCGCTCGGGTGCGGCTCTTGCGTTGCTGCTGACGATCCGTGCTCTGCGGGCTCACCAATCCAGGTTACCTCATGCGCAATACTGCCGCTCGTGTAGTATTGCAGAGTAAGCAACTTACACTGAAAATGAGGCATCCATGGGCAAGACATGGTTCATCACTGGCGCGTCGAAGGGGTTCGGGAGGCAATGGGCCGAGGCGGCCCTCGACCGCGGTGACCAGGTGGCGGCCACCGCCCGCGACATCCAGACACTCGACCCGCTGGTCGAGACCTACGGCGAGTTGGTGTTGCCGATCCAACTCGACGTCACCGACCGCGAAGGCAGCCGTGCCGCCGTGGCAGGCGCCGCCGGGCACTTCGGCCGGCTCGACGTCGTTGTCAACAACGCGGGCTATGGCCATTTCGGCATGGTCGAGGAACTCAGCGAGGCTGACATCCGCGAACAGTTGGAGACCAACCTGCTCGGCACACTTTGGGTGACGCAGGCTGCGCTGCCGATCATGCGCGAGCAAGGTTCGGGCCACATCATCCAGGTGACCAGCGAAGGTGGGGTGACCGCGTTCCCGGGAATCGGGGCGTACCACGCGTCCAAGTGGGCCGTCGAGGGCCTCACCCAGTCCCTTGCCCAGGAGGTCGCCACGCTCGGCATCCAGGTCACCATGGTCGAACCCGGCCCATACGGCACCGATTGGCTGGCAGTCGGAGCCAAGCAGAGCCGGAAAGAGTCCGCCTACGACACAGTCCGTGACGAGCTGAGCCGGTCGTGGGACGGCCTCGCGGTGGGCGACCCGCGCGCCACACGCAGCGCCATCCTCGCTGTCGTCGATGCGAAGGAACCACCCCTGCGCATCTTCTTCGGCAAAACGCCCTTGGAAGATGTGACACGGGACTACAAGTCACGACTCGCGACATGGAACGAGTGGCAGCACGTGTCCGTCGGGGCCTCCGGCCCCAGCGCTTGAGCGTCCGGCAGCCCGTTTGTTGCTTGCTGCCTGGGCCCTGCCGTGCACGAGTACGTCGCGGTCGATCCGACCGTGGCGAGCGACGAGAAGGAATGATCGCGTCACGCCCGGCACTCTGATAGGAGCACGCAACGACCGTCCAGTCACCAGTCACCAGTCACCAGTCACCAGTCACCAGTCAGCGCGAGGGCGAGGGCGAGGGCGAGGGCGAGGGCGAGGGACGGTAGATGGGAACAACACGGGCAGCAGTTGCGCTCTGGTCGGCCAAAGCCTCGTTCTCCAGACTCAGCAGGTTGAGTGACGCCGCGTAGATCGCGAGGCGTTCCTCAAGCTCTGCGGTGTACTTCAGCAGCTCGGCGTGCTTGTTCTTGAGAAGGTCGTACTCGCCCAGTCGCTTCGCGAAGGCGGCCGGGGTGTTGCCCGCTGCTGTGACGCGAGCCTGGAAGAGGTCCTTGAGGTCTAGTACTACAGGGCTAGATCTCTAGCATCTGGAGGCGGAGGCGTCGTCTGAAGTGGCTTCTTCGTGCGTCTGCCTGGTGTCCGCGTCGCCAGGCAGACGCACGGAGGCCCTGGTCGATGACGTGAT
>NZ_JAYMZS010000085.1:0-42039 GCF_035828755.1 Amycolatopsis sp. H20-H5
GGCTAAACGTGCTCGCGCGAGCACGTTTAGCCCGCTAAACGCACTCGGCGGGGGCCGGGTGGGGACGTTTAGCCCGCTAAACGCGAGCGCTAGGGGGTTTGGGGGTGGACTGCTTGCGCCGCGCCGTGTGCATCACGAACACCGTGATCAGGAGCGCGACCAGGCCGCCACCGGCGCCGGCGAGCGCCACGACGATCGGGGTCCAGTCGCGGCCGTCCGCGGGCGGCAGGTCCGCGATCGACTGCACCGGCTTGATCGACGGCATGGCGTCGTTCGACACGTTGGAGGTCAGCGCCGCCATCGGGTCGATCACGCCGTAACCCACGAAGTTGTCCCGCCCGCCCGGCGCCGCCGGGTGCTGAGCGGTGCTCTTGATCCGCTGCATCACGTCCCTGGCGTTCAACGCCGGATACTTCGCACGCACGAGCGCCGCGACGCCCGCGACATACGGTGCGGCGAAGCTGGTGCCCTGGATCTGTCCTGGCTGGTTGCCGCCCTCGATCGTCAGGTTCGCCAGCCCCGTCGAATTGGGGGCCGGGTCCAGCGAGGTGATCTCGGTGCCCGGTGCGGCGACGCTGACCCACGGCCCGTTGACGCTGAAGCTCGCGACCCCGCCGGAAGTGTCGATCGCCCCGACCGACAGCACGTCGTCGGAGAACCACGGCGGGGTGACGATCGTCTTCGGCTGCTGCGGGTTCAACTGGTCGTTCTGCTTGCAGGTGTCGGTGATGTTGCCCGCGGCCGCGACCACGACCACGTTCTTCACCTCCACCGCATAGTGCATCGCGGCCTGCAGCGCACGTTCCGGATCACTGATCTTGCCGTCGGCCAGACGGCAGCTGTCCACCGACATGTTGATGACGCTCGCACCGGCGTTGGCCGCTCTGACCACGGCCTGGGACAGCGTGTTCAGCGACCCCGCGGTACCGGGCTGCGACTGCTGCCTGCCACCGTTCGTCTGGCCGGGCTGCGTCCCGCCGAGATCGGACTGGCCACTGCCACTGCCGGTCGACTTCTGGGTCGGCGGGATCTCCGAACCCGAAGTCGGCTTCTGGCTCTCACCGGTCGACGTCGGGACGTTCGACGAACTCGCCGCCGGAGTGCTGGTCTGGTCTTTCTTGGAGTAGTTCTGGCTGGACTGCCGGATCGACAGGATGGTCGCGTCCGGCGCGACGCCCTTGAACCCGATGCCTTTGTCCTTGTCGGGGTTCGCGGCGATGATCCCGGCGACCTCGGTGCCGTGGCCGTCGCAATCCTCGAGGCCGGGCGGGAGCTTCGATGGGGTCGCCACGTAGTCGCCGCCGCTTTCGACGCGGTCCTGGAAGTACGGGTGCTGCCGGACCCCGGTGTCGATCACCGCGACCTTGATGCCCTTCCCGGCGCTCCCCGTCGCCGCCCGGACGATCTCCTGCAGCTTGTCGATCTGCAGGTACTCCTGGCCCCAGGGCCGGCTCTTGATGTCGATGTGCTCGCCGAGGCCGCTACTGACACAGCCCTTGGACATCTCGTAGGTTTCATCCGGCTTGCCGGAGTCGGCCGGTACCGGAAAGCCGTCGAGCGGTGGCGCGGTGGCGTAGTAACCGCCGTCGTCCGGCGCGACCGTGGTCGGCTGGGCCCAGGCTGGCAGGACCCCGGCACCGGGCGAGAGCATCCCGATCCCGGCCGCGAGCAGGACTGTCGTGGCCCGTCCGGTACGGCCGAGGTGGCGGACGCGCGTCCCCCTGGACTTCCACGCTGCGGCCATCAGTACATCATCCGATCCGTGCGAGCCGGGGTCACTTGAGGTTGAGGTGGCGCAGCGTCGCGTAGAGATCCATGACGCCGAGCGCGAGCGGGAGGACCGTCGCGATGCAGATGGCTTCGATGATCTCCACCGTGCGCCGCAGCGGCGGCGAGAACCGCTGATTCGGGAAGATCACGCCGACCACCAGCGCGCCGGCGCTGACGATGATCAGCGCGCCGAACACGAACAGGACCCGGTCCAGCGCGCTCGACGTCCACAGCCAGCCGAGCAGGATGCCCGCGCCGGAGACCATGCCGGTGGTGAGCAGCGCGACGGCCTGGCTTCCGTTGGCGTACGCGCGGGCCCGCAGGAGCAGCACGAGCGTGGCGACCACGCCCAGGATCTTGCCGAACACGCTCGGCGCGGTCGCGGCGATGATCGAGGCGATCGCCGTGGCGGTACCGCAGCCGATCATCAGGCCGGTCATGTAGTTGTGCGCCACCGCGGTCCGCTGCTCGATGGCCCGGTAGTCGGGGAAGCCCGAGTCCTCCTTGAGCTCCTCCGCGCTGCCGGGGACGTGCGGCAGCGGCAGCTTCGCCAGCCAGATCGTCGCGCGCGGCAGGATCGAGATGCAGCCGAGCGCGACGGCGGCGGTGCCCGCCGCGATCCCGGGCGCCGGGTGGGCCACGAAAGTGGCGAAGAGGAACGCCACGGCGCCGAAGCCCGCCGCGGTGGCCGCGGCGATGAAGGTGGTGATGCCCGCGCCGATGACGAGGATGCAGACCGCGGCGACGATGACGACGAGGGTGCTGCCGAGCAGCAGGTTCGCCCGCAGGGTCAGCTGGGGCACGATGTAGAACCCGCTGACGAAGGCCAGCGGCAGGCCGCCCGCCGCGGCGATCAGCACCCCGGTGGCCTCGGACTGGTAGGCCTTGGCGAGAGTGGCGCCGACCGCGACGCACGCGATGGCGCCGATCCCGCCGGCGACGGCCGCGGCGATCGAGTTGCCGCCGTAGAGCGAGCCGCTCATGAACAGCGCGATCGACGCGAAGATGAGCGCCAGCCCGCCGGCCACGTGGCCGAACCGCTGCGCTGTCTCCTTCGTCCACGGCTTGAAGCTGTCCGGCGAGGACTCCGCGATCGCGTCCACCACGTCGTCGTACAGCGGCGGCGGGGGGTTCTCGTTGCGGCGCCGCAGCTGCAGCAGCTCGCCGTCGATCACCCCGAGGGACGCGAGCGTCCGGCTCGGGTCCAGCGGCGAATCGCCGAGTTTCGCCAATGCCCAGCCGCCGTGGCGGGCGCCGCCGTCGGGCGTCGCCTCCTTCGCCATTTCCAGCAGCATGGGCAACAGGTCCGCCACCGCGACGTCAGCCGGCAAAGCCACGTCGATGCGAGTGCGCGGCGCCACCACCGTCACCCTGCTGAATACCGTCGTGCCCGTTGCCACCTGCGTGTCCCCCTGCCCTGAGAGTCGTCTCCCGGGGCAACTTATACCGAACCCGGGTGCCGACATCATCGACTATCGGAAAATGACTGGCAAAGTAACCCGTCCGGCACCGGAGCGGGGGCAGGCGGCGCGTCCGGGCACCCGCGTTCGCGGTTAGCCCGCTAAACGCGCTCGCCGTGCAGGCGGGACGGGTGGTGGTCTTCTGTCGCTCTTGTCGGTGGTCGGTCCTACACTGCAGAGCAGATCTGTCGAAACCGCGTCCTGCCTGGTCGAGTGCTGTTCTCGACGTTGGCCGGATTTCGCCTGCGAGGTTCGATAGGTTGTCTCGCGCACCAGTACGCGCACAGCACCACATCAAACGGTGGCCGCCATCGTCGAGTGTGAAGAGGGGTCCTTCGATGAGCACGCTGCAGTTCAAGAAGTCACCACGCCTGGCGGCGCCGCGCCCGCCCGGCGGTGAGGTGCACCTCGAGCCGCCGCCCGAAGTGCCGCGCACGATCCCCGGCAGCATCGTGATGAAGCTGCTTCCCGTGGTCATGATCGTGGCCTCGCTCGGGATGATGGTCTTCATGTTCACCGCGGGTGGCAAGAACCCGATGATGCTCATGATGGGCGGGATGATGGTGATGGGCACCGTCGGCATGATGGCCGGCGGTGGCGGCAAGGGCGGCGGGGCCAAGAAGGCCGAGATGGACGAGGACCGCAAGGACTACCTGCGCTACCTCGGCCAGATGCGCGACCGGGCCCGCGAGGCGATGGTCGACCAGCGCGCGGCACTCGAATGGGTACACCCCGACCCGCAGACGCTGTGGTCGCTCGCCGCGAGCCGCCGCATGTGGGAGCGCCGCCAGAACGACCAGGACTTCCTGCACCTGCGCGTCGGCCGCAGCTCGCACCGGCTGGCGACGCGGCTGGTGCCGCCGCAGACCGGCCCGGTCGACGAGCTGGAGCCGATCGCCACCCTCGCGCTGCGCCGGTTCGTGCGCGCGCACTCGATCGTGCCCGATCTCCCCACCCAGATCACACTGCGCGGGTTCGCCGCGGTCAGCATGCAGGGGGACCGGACGCTCACCCGCGGCCTGACCCGCGCGCTGCTCACCCAGCTCGTCACCTTCCACAGTCCCGACGACGTGCTCATCGCCGTCGCGACAGCGGGCCGCGCGAAGGAGGAGTGGGAGTGGGTGAAGTGGCTGCCGCACGCGCAGCACCCCACCCTCGCCGACGGCATCGGCCAGCTGCGCATGATGGCGGGCTCGCTCGCCCAGATCGAGCAGTGGCTCGACGAGGAGCTGCGCGACCGCCAGCGGTTCTCCCGCAACGCCACGCCCGCGCCGGACCAGCCGCACGTCGTCATCATCGTCGACGACGCCGAGGTCACCCGCGAGGAGCAGATCATCCTGGAGGAGGGCCTGGTCGGCGTCACGCTGATCGACCTTTCGGACTCCATCGGCAACCTCGCCGCCCGCCGTGGCCTGCGGCTGGTCGTCGAGGAGGACCGCCTCGGCGCCCGCAGCGCCGGCGGCGTCGAGTGGTTCGGCCGCCCGGACAAGCTCAGCGTCGTCGAGGCCGAGGCGCTCGCCCGGCTCATCGCGCCGTACCGCGTCGGCACGGCCGCGGCGGAGGCCCACGAGGACGAGCCGCTGCTGTCCAACCCGACACTCCTGGAACTGCTGGGGATCCCCGGCGACCCGATGACCTTCGACGTGCAGCAGGCCTGGCGCCCGCGCCCGGTCCGCGACCGTTACCGCGTGCCGTTCGGCGTCGGCGAATACGGCCAGCAGGTCGAGCTGGACATCAAGGAAGCCGCGATGGAGGGCATGGGCCCGCACGGCCTGTGCATCGGCGCGACCGGTTCCGGTAAGTCGGAGTTCCTCCGCACGCTGGTGCTCGGCATGCTCGCGACGCACTCGTCGACGACGCTCAACTTCGTCCTCGTCGACTTCAAGGGCGGCGCGACCTTCCTCGGGCTGGACTCCGCGCCGCACGTCTCGGCGACGATCACCAACCTCGCGGACGAGGTCACGCTGGTCGACCGCATGAAAGACGCGCTGGCGGGCGAGATGAACCGCCGCCAGGAAGCGCTCAAGAACGGCGGTAACTTCAAGAACGTCTGGGAATACGAGAAAGCCCGTGAGAACGGCGCCGACCTCGACCCGCTGCCCGCGCTGTTCATCGTGGTCGACGAGTTCTCCGAACTGCTCGCCGCGAAGCCGGACTTCATCGACCTGTTCGTCGCCATCGGCCGGCTGGGCCGGTCGCTGCAGATGCACATGCTGCTCGCCTCGCAGCGGCTGGAAGAGGGCAAGCTGCGCGGGCTCGACTCGCACCTGTCCTACCGGATCGGCCTGAAGACGTTCTCCGCGGCCGAATCCCGCGCGGCGATCGGCGTGCCCGACGCGTTCGAGCTGCCGTCGATCCCGGGTTCGGGCTACCTCAAGTTCGACACCTCGACGATGGTGCGCTTCAAGGCGTCCTACGTCTCGGGCGCCTACCGGCCCGCCGGGATCAAGGCCGCCGGTCCCGCCGCCGCGGTGGTGCGCGCGGACAAGCGCCCCCAGCTGTTCGTGCCGGACTTCATCGAGCTGCCCAAGGAGCCGGAGCCGCAGATCGAAGCGGTGGCGCCGGTCCAGGAGGAGCGCCAGCCCGAGGAGGCCGTAGAGCCCAGTGAGCTCGACGTCATCGTCGGCAGGCTCGTCGGCCAGGGCCCGCCCGCCCACGAAGTCTGGCTGCCGCCGTTGAACGAGCCGAACTCGCTCGACACCCTGCTCCCGAACCTCAACCCGACCGACGACCGGGGCCTGTCCCCGGTCGGGTTCTTCGGCAACGGCAGGCTCCAGGTGCCGATGGGCATCGTCGACCGGCCGTACGAGCAGCGCCGCGACCTGCTCTGGGCCGACTTCTCCGGTGCCGCCGGGCACGGCGTGCTGGTCGGCGGCCCGCAGTCGGGCAAGTCGACCATGCTCCGGACGCTGATCATGTCGATGGCGCTGACCCACACCCCGGAAGAGGCCCAGTTCTACTGTCTTGACCTCGGTGGCGGCACGCTCGCCGCGCTGTCGGAGCTGCCGCACGTCGGCGGTGTCGCGGTCGCGCGGCGCGAGCCGGACAAGGCTCGCCGGATCGTCGCCGAGCTGACCACCCTGCTGACCGAGCGCGAAGGTCGGTTCGGGCAGCTGGGCATCGACTCGATGAACGAGTTCCGCAACCGGAAACGCCGCGGCGAGATCAAGCCCGAGCAGGACCCCTTCGGCGACGCGTTCCTCATCATCGACGGCTGGAAGGCGCTGCGGGAGGACTTCGAGGAGCTCGAAGCCGCGATCACCCGGCTCGCCACCCAGGGGCTGTCGTACGGCGTGCACGTGTTCATCGCCGCGAACCGCTGGGCGGACCTCCGCCCGGCGATCAAGGACATGATCGGCACCCGGTTCGAGCTGCGCCTCGGTGACACCAGCGAGTCCGACATCGACCGCCGGGTCGCGGTGAACGTCCCGGTCGGCCGTCCAGGGCGGGGCCTGACCAGGGACAAGCTCCACCTGCTGACCGGGCTGCCCCGGATCGACGGGTCGAGCGACGCCAACGACCTCGCCGCGGGCGTGGCCGACGCGGTCGCCAAGATCAAGAGTGCCTGGCGTGGCCGGGTGGCGCCGCAGGTCCGCCTGCTGCCGGAGATGATCAGCCACGAGGACATGCTCAAACTGGACACCCAGCCCAACACGAAGCTGGTCCCGATCGGGGTCAACGAGGACGACCTCGCCCCGATCTACCTCGACTTCAACGCCGACCCGCACTTCTACGCGTTCGCGGACGGCGAGTCGGGCAAGACGAACCTGCTGCGCCAGATCACCCGCGGCATCTCGCAGCGGTTCACCTCGGAAGAGGCCGTGATCATCCTCGTCGACTACCGGCGCACGATGCTCGGGTTCTTCGCCCCCGACGACGATCAGCTGCTCGGCTACGCGGTCTCCGCCAAACAGCTGGAGAGCATGGTCACCGACGTCTACGGCTCGATGACCCGGCGCCTGCCCGGCCCGGACGTCACCCAGCAGGAGCTGCGGACCCGGTCCTGGTGGACGGGGCCGGACCTGTTCGTCATCGTCGACGACTACGACCTGGTGGCGACTTCGGCCAGCAACCCGCTCAAGCCGCTGTCGGAGTTCCTGGCGCAGGCCAAGGACGTCGGGCTGCACCTCATCGTGGTGCGGCGTACCGGTGGTGCGAGCAAGGCCATGTACGACCCGATCCTCGGCAAGCTCAAGGAGATCGCGGCGCCCGGCCTGGTCATGAACGGCTCACGCGACGAAGGCACGCTGGTCGGCAACGTCCGGGCGAGCACCATGCCGCCGGGCCGGGGCACACTCGTCACCCGGAAGTACGGCAAGCAGCTCATGCAGGCCTCGTGGATCCAGCCGGAGTGAGGCCCGCGGGCCCGGATGAGCGAGACATGAAGACGAGGATCTGCGGGGGTTGCTGGTGACGTTGCGGGTTGCGGTGGACTTCGGGACATCAAGCACCTGCGTCGTCGCTTCGATCAACGGCCGTGAGCCGCAGGTCGTGGTGGTCGACGGGCAGCCGCTGATGTCGTCGGCGGTGTACGCGGCCGCCGACGGGACGCTGTTCGTCGGCCAGGAGGCCGAGCGGCAGGCGGCGGTGGACCCGTCGCGGTACGAGCCGAACCCGAAGCGGCGGATCGACGAGGGTGACCTGCTGCTGGGTGACACCGTGCTGCGGGTCACCGACGTGGTGCACGCCGTGCTGCTGCGCGCGGTGACCGAGGCCCGGCGGCTCGCCGGGGACGCCGAGGTCGACCTCCTCGTGCTGACCCACCCCGCGGACTGGGGCGCCATCCGCACTCGGCTGCTCCGCCAGGCGGCGGGGCGGCTCGCGCGCGAGGTCGCGCTCGTGCCGGAGCCGGTCGCGGCGGCGGTGTACCACGCGGCGACCTTCGCCCCGGCCGAGCTGAACTTCGAGCGCACGGTCGAATTCAGCGGACGCCCAGGGGACGCGCTGGCCGTGCTGGACCTGGGCGGCGGCACCGTCGACGTCAGCGTCGTCCAGCGGCTTCCCACCACGGGAGCGGGACGGCCCCAGCGCGGCGGGTTCCAGGTGCTGGCGACGAGGGGCGACCCGAGTTTCGGCGGCGCGGACGTGGACCAGGTGCTGCTGGAGCACGTGGGCTCGCTCGTTTCGTCCGTGGATCCGGACGCATGGCTCCAGCTGGTCGAGGGCCGCGCGCTGACCGACAGGCGGCGTCGCCGGGTGCTGCGGCAGGACGTCCGGGGCGCGAAGGAGACGTTGTCCCGGCACGCGTACACCGATGTCCCGATGCCGCCGCCGTTCGCGGACGCGCACGTGACGCGAGAGGACCTCGAACGGCTCATCGCGGCCCCGCTGGGGCGGGCCGTCGAGCTGACCAGCGCCGCGATCGCCGAGGCCGGGCTGCGGGCCAAGCAACTGACCGCGATCTTCCTGGTCGGCGGGTCCAGCCGGATCCCGATGGTGTCCCGGCTGGTGCACGAGCGGACCGGCGTGGTGCCGACGACCCTGGACCAGCCGGAGACCGTGGTCGCGCGGGGCGCGTTGCGCGCGGTGCTCGTCGACTCCGACCGCACCGGCTCGCTCCCGGGCTCGTCCGTCGCCAGACTCGGCGCGTCCGGTCAGCCCTCCCCGGCGGAGCAGCGCACGGAAGTCGTCCGCTCCTCCTTCACCCCGCCGCCCCCGCCTCCGGCGAATGCGTTTAGCGGGCTAACTGTAAGTCGCCCGGCGCCACCCCGAGGTCAGGCCGCGGTGGCGCCGCAGCGGCCGCCGCAGCACCAGGGGCACCCGCAGGGGCAGCAGGCGACGATGCGGCAGCCGCAGTGGCAGCCGCCCGAGTCGAAGGAGCCCGCGCGCCGAGGCCGGGGCAAGCTGCCCTGGCTCGTCGGTGGTGCGCTGGCCTTGGTGGCGGTGGTCGCCGCGGGCCTGATCTTCGCGCTCAACAAGGGTGACAACCCGCAGCCCGGCCGCTCCTACGCCCAGTACGACTACCGTTTCGACGCCCCGGCGGACTGGGTGCAGACTGACGACAGGGTCGCCAAACGCCAGGTCGTGATCCACCCCGGCGAGGTCCCCGCCGGCGACGACCTGGTCGTCGTCCAGGAATACGCCATGGACTACGACGCCACCGCCGACCCCCAGAAGCTGATCGACAACCTGCGGGGCGAGGCGGCCGCGCAGCCCTCGGTCTACTCGGGGTTCAACCCGGCGCTTGCGTACAGCGGCAAGAACGTCATCTACTACCAGGAAGCCAAGCCGACGGCGAAGGTCGACTGGTACGTCCACGCCCAGGGCCGCATCCGGGTCCACGTCGGCTGCCAGTACGGCGACCCGCGGTTCCAGCCGCGGGTGAGCGCCGCCTGTGAACAGGTCGTCCGCACGCTCGCGGTCGTCAACTGAGAGGGAGGCCGATGCCACCCGAGCCGGAGACCGCCGCCGCCGCGTTCACCCGCACCGGGCAGGACGCCGTCACCCACGCCCGCCGGGTCGCCGGCGAGGCGCGGGCGCGCAACCAGAAGCAGCGCGGAGAGAACGCCGAACTGATCAAGCAGTTCGGCCGGATCAAGTCGGCCGCCGCCGAACCCGGTTCGGGCGCCGTGCGGAGCGCCGCGAAACGGTTCCGTGCGGCGAACGGGTATCCGGTTCCCACTCCGCCGCCGCGTCCGGAATCGGTTCCCCCAAGCCAGAAGCCCGCCGCGTCACCCGCCCGATCGGGTGATGACGAGGAGGACTTTTCGCAGTCGCGAATCATGCGCCGCGGCGACTGACTACGTCGTCCAGGCTGTTTGCTGTTGCTAAATCCGCAGGTGAAACCGGCTTTTTTCACCCTGTTCAGCAGAAAGCGCCGAGCGGCCGGCGGGCGGTTCCCGGGAACCGCGTTCACGCAAGCAACTACTTGCGAGCAAATCGCGACAAGGCGGAACCAGACATGGCAGGGTCTTCGTCGTAGGCCCGTACGAAACAAACACAAGCTTGTACGGGCACCACTTACGAAGGGGGCAAGTCCCATGTCTGGCGGTTTTCAGGGAACACCGGAGCAGTTCACCGCTTCGGAGAAGCACGTTACCGAGGTTCGGGTTTCCATGGACCAGAACCTGAACACGCTTCGCGACAACATCGAAGCCACCGCAGCGGGTTGGGGTGGCGAGGCGGCCACGGCCTTCAACAACATCATGACGAAGTTCGACGAGGACGCGCGCGGCCTGAACCAGGCGCTGCAGCGTATCGGCGACCTGCTTCAGGATGCCGGCTCGAAGTACGCCCGTACTGAGGCCGAGCAGCAGGAGATCATGCACTCGCTGAACGCCGGCTTCCACCGGCTCGGCTGATTCTTTTCTCGCTCTGATCCGCTCCACACAAGACTTTTTCTCATACCTGGGAGGGTAAAATGCCTGAGGGCATGAAGGTTGATTACGCCACCATCCACCGCGCCGCGCAGGACTGCGAAGACACCACCAAGCAGCTGCAGGGCCAGTTCGACCAGCTCAAGCAGGACCTGAACCCGCTGACCCACGACTGGACCGGCGACGCGAAGACCCAGTACCTCCACGCGCAGACGCAGTGGGACCAGAAGTTCGAAGACCTCAAGCAGGTTCTGGCGAAGATCGCCATCGCGCTGCCCCAGGTCGCGGATGGTTACCAGAGCACCGACAAGGGCGTCCAGGACCTCTTCTGAGTCGTTCCGGCGAATCACGGTGGGCCGGCACTTCGGTGCCGGGCCCACCGTTTTCGTTTGTACGGAAAGTCTTTCCGTGGCCACTGAGCGCGCGCGGCGCTCAGTGCGGGGCGCCGACCTCGAATTGCGCCTGATCATTCAGCACTCGCACGGTCACCTTCTTCGACTGTCCACCGATCTGCACCGTGCAGTCGAAGCTGGTCCCGTTTTCAATGCTTTCCCCTGCCGGGCAGGCCGCGTTCCGTACATCGGGCTCGCCGTAGTTTTCGTTCAGCACGTGGGTGACGCCGTCCTGAACGGATTTCTGGTCGAGAACGTCGCCGGAGAAGGCGCCGAGGAGCCAAGCGCCCACGCCGCCGGCGACCACCACGAGCACCCCGATCCCGCCGAAGATCAACGGTTTCTTCGAGCGCTCCCTCTTCGGCCCGGGTTCGGGCGTGAACGCGCCGAGCCCGCCGTACTGCGAAGGCTGGAACCCGCCGCCGAACTGTCCCCGCGGCGGGGTCTCCGGTGCTGCTTGCTGGGGCTGCCACTGGCCGGGGGCCTGCGGTTGCTGCCACTGCCCGGGAGCGCCCGGCGCGGGCGGCTGGCCGGGTTGCTGCTGCCACGGGCCCGAGAACGACCCGGTGACCCCTGGTTGCTGCCACTGGCCGGTGTAGGAGCCCATGGCGCCCGCCTGCTCCGGGCTCTGCTGCCACTGGCCTGTATGAGGTCCTGTCGGGGCCTGCTGCTCCGGCGTCCATCCGGTCTGGGGAACGCCGGGGCCCGCCGGTGGCTGCCACCACGGCGGCTGTGGCGGGTTGGGCGGCTGGCTCATCGGAAGTCACCTCGAGTGTTCGTCGCCGTGCCGGTCGGTCGGGGCGTGCGGGGCCGGTTCACTGCAGGTCGCCGAGGCGCCGGTAGAAGTCGTCCCGCGCCGCCTTGTCCGGCAGGACCGTCACCTGGGCGGCGTCCGGTGTCTTCGGGAGGTCCTGCGTGCTCGCCTTGCCGGTGAACGCGAAGGTGTAGCGCAGCTCGACCTTGTGCCCGTCGCCCTCGAACTTGGCGTCCATCACGATCTGGTCGAGCGTGCCGTCCGCGTTCACCGTGACCTTGGTCGGGACGACGGCCTTGTGCAGCTCGTCCTTGATCTTGCTCGTGATCGACTCCGGCAGGACCTCGACCCGGTTCGAGACGAACGAGTCGAAGGTCACGTCCGCGGTGAGCTCGGTCTTGCCGTCCGGCAGGCTCTTCGCGCCCTTGACCGTCTTTTTGTCCTTGTTGTACGACACCGCCACCGCGTCGCCCATCTTGCAGGCGACCTGGATCCCGGCCCAGTTGCACTTGTTGAGCATCCCGGTCTCGGGCTTCGGCATCGACACCCACGGCGTCGGCGCGAGGCTCTTGTAGGCCGGACCCAGGTACATGTACTCGACGGTGCCCTCGCCCGGCGTGAAGGAGTCGAGCGCTTCGTCGGGGTTCTTCTGCGAGTGGTTGCGGGACACCCGGCTCTCCGGGTCGCCGGTGCGCGCCGCGGTGATCAGGTTGTGCACCCACTTGTCGTCGAACCTGAAGTAGGCGTCGAGCGAGGTGGTGACGTTCCGCTGGTCGCCGACGGTGTCCTTCATCTTGTTCATGGTGTTCTCGAACTTGGCGCCGACGTACGCGGTGGCTTCGTCGCCCCTCGGGACGGCAGTGCCTGCCCGCGCCTGGCCGCAGGCCGTGGCCAGCGCCAGCACCGCTCCCGCCCAGCACAAGATGGTCGTTGGCCGTCGTTTCATCGCCGTTCCCCTGATCGAGTCTGCCCGGTCCGCGCGCCCGGATCGTCTCATCCTTCCCCTTCAAGGGGGGCGGTGTGGGTGCTTCCGGAGGACCGGACGGTAGAGTCCGGGTGCGCCCGACGGTTCGGGACCCTAATATGGGAGATCGGACCGACCCCCGCCGCAGACCTCTATCGGGCGTGGGGGTATCTTCATATGTCGTTGTGCGCTGCGGCGCGTAAGCGCTAGGCCCGCACAGAAACCACACGCAATGTTGACGACGAGGTAGACCCTTGCCCACGTACAGCCCCAAGCCCGGCGACGTCACTCGTGCCTGGCACGTGATCGATGCCGAGGATGTCGTGCTCGGCCGGCTCGCGACCGAGGTCGCCACGCTGCTGCGCGGCAAGCACAAGCCGACCTTCGCCCCGCACGTGGACACCGGTGACTTCGTCATCATCGTCAACGCCGAGAAGGTCGCGCTCACCGGTAACAAGCGCGAGCAGAAGTTCGCGTACCGCCACAGCGGTTACCCCGGCGGACTGCGGAAGCGCTCCTTCGGCGAGCTCCTGGACACCAAGCCCGAGCACCTGCTCGAGAAGGTCGTCAAGGGCATGCTGCCGAAGAACAAGCTCGGCCGTGCACAGGGAAAGAAGCTCAAGGTCTACGCAGGCCCTGCGCACCCGCACGCCGCACAGCAGCCGCAAGCGCACGAGATCATCAAGGTTGCGCAGGTCGCGCAGTGAGTGAGGAACAGTCTGTGACCACCCCCGAGACCGAGGCCCCCGTGGTCGCGACGACGGAGACCCCCGCGGTCGCCGAGGCTGTCGCGACCAGCGAGACGGCAGCGGCCCCGCGTCCGTCGCGCGCCGCTGGCGGCAACGCCGTGACCGTCGGCCGTCGTAAAGAGGCCGTCGTCCGGGTGCGCGTCGTTCCCGGCACCGGTGAGTTCAAGCTCAACGGCCGTACGCTCGAGGACTACTTCCCGAACAAGGTCCACCAGCAGCTCATCCGTGAGCCCCTGGTCACCGTCGAGAAGCCGGACTCGTTCGACATCTTCGCCCGCCTCCACGGCGGTGGCATCTCCGGCCAGGCCGGCGCGCTGCGCCTCGCGATCGCTCGCGCGCTCGTCGAGGTCGACGGTGACGACCGCCCGGTGCTGAAGAAGGCCGGCTTCCTCAAGCGCGACGCGCGTGCCGTCGAGCGCAAGAAGTACGGCCTCAAGAAGGCCCGTAAGGCTCCGCAGTACAGCAAGCGCTGATTTTCGCGCCGGCTGGAGCAACCACGGAAGCGCTCATCCGTCCATCGGGTGGGCGCTTCCGTGCTTTCCAAGGTGCGCTCCAGTCACTTTCCCATCGTCCCCACCTGCCCCCTGCGCCTCCGGCGTTTCCGTTTAGCGGGCTAACCGTGCTCGCGCGAGTGCGTTTAGCGGGCTAAACGTCCCCGGGGGCGAGGTGGCGAGGGTGGTCGCTAGGTTGTCGTGGTGGTCGTACAAGGAGGTCGACAGATGGCTCGTCTATTCGGTACCGACGGGGTCCGTGGCCTCGCGAACGCCGAGCTGACCCCGGAGCTCGCCCTGTCCCTCGCGGCCAGCGCGGCCCGCGTGCTCGCCGCCCACGACCGCTCCCACCGGCCCGTCGCCGTGGTCGGCCGCGACCCGCGCGCCAGCGGCGAGATGCTCGAGGCCGCCGTGGTCGCCGGGCTCGCCTCGGCCGGCGCCGACGTGCTCCGCCTCGGCGTGCTGCCCACCCCGGCCGTCGCCTACCTGGTCGGCGCGCTCGACGCGGATCTCGGCGTGATGATCTCCGCCTCGCACAACCCGATGCCCGACAACGGCATCAAGCTGTTCGCGGCCGGTGGGCACAAGCTGCCCGACGGCATCGAGGACGAGATCGAAGCAGGCCTCCCCGCGCCTGCGATCCGCCCGACCGGCTCCGGCGTCGGCCGCGTGTCGGACGTCCCGGACGCCGTCGAGCGCTACGTCGAGCACCTGCTCGCCGCCACCCCGAACCCGCTGACCGGCCTCAAAATCGTCGTCGACTGCGCCAACGGCGCGTCGTCGGCCGCCGCGCCCGAGGTCTACCGCCGCGCGGGCGCCGAGGTCATCGCGATCCACGCCGACCCCGACGGCGTCAACATCAACGAGCACTGTGGCTCCAATCACCCGGAGCTCCTCTGCGAGGCCGTCGTCAAGCACGGCGCCGACCTGGGGATCGCCCACGACGGCGACGCCGACCGCTGCGTCGCGGTCGACGCGGCGGGCGAGCTGATCGACGGCGACCAGATCATGGCTGTCCTCGCGCTCGCGCTCGCCGACGCCGGCGAGCTGACCGACGACACCCTCGTCGCCACCGTCATGAGCAACCTCGGCCTGCACCTGGCCATGCGCGCCCACGGCATCAACGTCGTCACCACCGCGGTCGGTGACCGCTACGTGCTCGAAAAGATCCGCGCGAGCGGTCTCGCGCTTGGCGGTGAGCAGTCCGGCCACATCCTGCTGCCCGCCTACGCGACCACCGGCGACGGCCTTCTCACCGCGCTGCGCCTGATGAGCCGCATGGCGGCCACCGGCAAACCCCTCGTCGAACTCGCCGGAGTGATGAACCGCCTCCCGCAGGTCCTCGTCAACGTCCGTGTGGCGGACAAGGCCGCTGTCGCAGGCTCGTCCGCCGTCCGCGACGCCGTGGGCGCCGTCGAGGCCGAGCTGGGCGAACGGGGCCGTGTCCTGTTACGTCCGTCCGGCACCGAGCAACTCGTCCGGGTGATGGTCGAGGCCCCCGCCCAGGACACCGCCCAGGCCGCGGCCGACCGTCTCGCCGGAGTCGTCTCCGCCGCTTCCTGACTGTCTGGCCGGGCGGCCGCGGCAGCACCGAATCTGATGAACCACCTGCGCGACCAGTCACTCGCCCGGTACATTCCGCATGCGTGTGCGGCTGTTTTGCGCGACACTCACCGTCGCTGCCCGCACCGTGAGGTCCGACATGACGGGGGAGATCGATGTTCGCGCAAGACGGCGTAAACCCACTGTTCGCCCGTAGCCTTGCCGCGATGGAAGAGGCGAGCGCGCAGTACCGGGCCGACCGCGAACGCACTCTTTCCGACGACGAGCAGCGGCAGGCCGCGTTCGCGAAGATGGCCGAGGAAAACCGGGCCAAGGACGAGAAGACGCTCGCCGAAATCGCCGAGTTCAAGAAGTCGGTGGGAACCGCGGCCGACCCGGCGACGTCACAGCAGGCAGAGCAGGCCGCCCGGCTGGCGGCCGAGAAAGCCAAGGACGGCGCCATATTCCAGTTCGAGGACGATGCGCCCACTGGCAGGCTGCCCGCACCGGGGACGCCCCCGTTCGTGGCGCCCGATCCCGTGCTTCCGCCCGCCGTGACACCGCCGGCACCGCCACCACCGGTGAAAGCCCGTCACCGGGCCGAGCGGGTCGACGAGGATGATGATTTTTCGAGCACGAACTGGGTAAACGCCGACTGAAGTTGCTCCCGCGCGCGAGGGGAAGGGTGCGATGGCCGACCTACATATCGAGCCTGATCAGGTCAAGAAGGTAGCTGGGGAGGTGTCGTCCATGGCGACGTCCTTCGACGAGATGAAGAGCTACACGGCGAAGTCCCAGCTGGCTGCTTCGCACTTCGGGAAGATCCCGGGGTTGTCCGAATCCGCTGGCGCCTATGTCGCCAAGGCTCAGGAATTGGGGGCGTCGGTGGCCAAAGCCGGCGCATTCCTGAAGGACTACGCGACCAGGCTCAACCAGTCTGCGACGCTCCATGGTGAGCATGAGCAGGAGGCCACGTGGGGCATCAACAAGACCGGTAAGGATCTCTGATGGCGGAACAGGGTTCCGGCCGGCTCGGTGACGCGATCATCGCTCCGTTGAAAGACCCCGCGGACGTTCACCTTGACGACACTTCGGACGCGATTCTCGAGCACCTCGCGCCTTTCCGGGACAAGATGACCGGAAAGCTGCGTGACTTGTACAAGAAATGGATCACTCATCCGTCGCGGAACCTCGGTATCGCGTTCCAGCCCGCTTTCGGTGAGGGCAGCGAAGAAAACCAGCTGATCAACGAGCTGCACGGGTTTGGTTTCGGATATTTCTTCGGTGCGAGCGGCCGGGCCGCCAATCTGGCCGCCGCTGCGAAAGCGGCGCAGGACGCCGAAACGCAGGTGAAGCAGGAGCTTTCCGCGGCCTGGTCCGGAAAGGCCGCTGACGCCGCGTCGGAGAAGCTGGACGATCTGACGAAGGCGCTGGGTGAGTACAACGGCTACGTCGGCGGCTTCGGCCAGTTGATGCGGCATCTCTGGGACGCCACCCGCAAGCCGATCGTGGACCTGTCGGAGATACCGGACGGCGGCAGCCCCAAGGTCTTCCTCGACGCGCACAACCCGGACGACTGCGATGGCATGGGCATGTTCATCGACCGTCTCAACGACGCCATTAACTGGGGTCGGAAGGGGCCTGCTAATGCGGAAGTTGCGTTAAGTGCGAAATATAGCACCGGGCCGATAGCGGCACAGGATATTCGACGCATGTCCATCGATCTTGACACCGGTTTCGACTCCAAGTGGTCCGACATGCTGTGCAATCAGATGGACGAGTATTCGCAGCAGTACTCGAACGCGATGGCGACTTTCCGCGAAGCGATCAGGAACACGCACACCGCCGTGCAGAACGCGCTTCGTGCTTTTTCCGACGGCCTGAACGTCCCGACCGACCCGTTCGGTTCGCTCCACCTTGGCAAGGGCGGCACGCCAGGTAACACCAAACCGAGCGACACTGGTGGTGGCGGGCGTGACACCGGCGGTGGTGGCGGTACCCAGACACCGCCTCCGGTCAGTCCGCCGCCCACGGCGGTGGAGCCGCCGAAACCGCCCGATCCGAACGTCAACCCGGTCACGCACAAGCCGCTGGAGACGAACCCGGAGACCGGGCAGCCGTACCCGATCGACCCCAAGACCGGGGATGCGATCAAAGGCGACATGACCCAGCCCGAGACGATGACCGTCGAGCAGGGCAAGGACAAGATCTCCATGGCCGAGCCGGACAAGGACGGCAAGATGGAGGTCACCGTCGACGACGGCAGCGGTCATCCCAAGGACTACAAGCTGGACTTCGACGACGACAAGGCGAAGCCGCAGGCGGACGGGACGCCCCAGCCGGGCGCCCAGGACAAGGACGCCGCGGGCGGCGCCATCCATCGTGACACGGCTCAGAACCAGGCGAATCCCCCCGGTACGCCGGGCGCCCAGGACTCCGCCGCCCAGGGTTATCATCCCGGTCCCGACGGGAAGATCCACATCGAGGACGGCAACCTCAAGATCACCGCCGAGCGGCCGGACGGCCCTGGCGGGCCGACGGTGGTGACCGTGGACAACGGTTCGGGGGATCCGACCAAGTACACCCTCGGCCAGCATGCCGCCGTGGACGGCAAGACCGATGCCGTCGCTCAGGCGACCGAGCCGGACACCACGGGTCAGGGAGCCGGCCGTCATGCCGCGGTGCCCGCTGGGCAGAACCTGCAGGACCAGGCTGTCCAGCACAGTGGCGAGCTGCCGGTAGAGCCGCAGGGCCGTCACCATGTGGAACAGATGGCCCAGGAAGGCGCGGCCGGCGGGACCGGCGGTTTCCACGAGACGGCCTCCGCCGACGCGCCCGCGACCGGCGACACCTCGGCGGCAGGCAGCGCCGATCCGGCGGCCGCGAGCTCGGATTCGACGTCTCCGCAGTCGCTCGCCGATCCGCTGGCCGGTCACGACGACCTGCGCGAGGGCAGCCAGAGCGGCTCCGTCGACGTCGACCCGTCGGTGGCCGCGAACAGTGGAGCGGACGCTCACGCCGGTTCCGGTCTGGGTGCGGCGCCCGGCGGCACGGGCCAGCCCGCGGCGGGCGGCATGGGCATGATGGGCGGCGGGATGATGGGTGGCATGGGTGGCGCGGCCAACGGCGGGGGCGGCGGCGAGGAGCAGCAGCGCGGCTCCAGCCCTTACCGGGTGGACGGCGGCCTGTTCGAAGCCGCGAGCACGGCCAGCCGGATCAGCGGCTCCCTTGACGACGACGAAGGCGTCATCGGCCAGCGCTAGCTTTCGGTCGATCACGGGGCTGGGCGGGCACCACGTGCCGCCCAGCCCCGACGTCTGTCCACCGCGCCCCGCCCGCGCCTACGGTTAGCCCGCTAAACGCGCACCGCCGACTACGGTTAGCCCGCTAAACGCAGGTCGCGGGGCACAGTTAGCCCGCTAAACGCGTTCGGCGGGGGTCAGGCGGCGGGTTCGTCCAGCAGCTCGATCGACGCTCGTTTGACGTCGGAGTCGAGCAGGGCCAGGTACTGGTCCGTGCCGGTCAAGTGGGTCAGGAAGAACGCGGTGAACAGCGCCCTGGTGAGCTGCTGGGTGCCGCGATGTGGCTTGCCGTGCAGCAGCAGCTGGCTCCAGTGCTTGCCCTCGGTGACGCCGAGGTGCGACGACTTGCCGAGCGTCCGCAGCTGGACCGGCCCGGCCCAGGCGTTCGCGATGGCCTCGGCGTGGCCGATCGCGGGGGCGACCAGGTCCTCGTCCGCGGCCAGGTGCAGGCCGGGGGCGGTGATGGCGCGGGCGGCGTCGGTGGCGGCGGGGAGGGTCTGTGCGGCGGTGATGGTGGCCACAGCCTGGATGCGCGGCTTGGCCGCGGCGCCTTCCGGCACCGGTTCCGCAGACTGGGCGGCCGCGAGCACGGCCGAGCCGCCGCCCGTGGAATGCCCGGCGAGGCCGAGGTGGGCCGGGTCGACGCTGATGCCGTCCGGGCCGAGCCGGACCGTCGTGATGACGTCGAGAGTGGTCAGCAGGTCCGAGGCGAGCAGCCGGTGCGAGGGCAGCGGGCCGCGCTGGGTGGCCGGCGCGGCGGCGACGATGCCCCAGCTCGCCAGGTGGCGGAGCAGATCGCGGTAGCGGCCGGTGGGCTGCAGCCAGCCGTGGCCGAACGCGATCGCGGCCAGGCCGAGGCCCGAGCGGGGGGTGTAGACGACTCCGGGCAGCCCGACCAGGGCGAGATTGCCGCGGAGGACCTCGTGCGGACCGGGGTGCGACAGCTCCGCGAGCAGCTGTTTGGGCTTGCTGGCCATGGCCGTGACCCTACTGCCCGTACCCCGGCCCGGCCCGCTCGCCGCCCCGGCGAACGCGTTTAGCGGGCTAACCGCGTTCCTTAGCATGCCTAAGCGCTACGTTTAGCCCGCTAAACGCAAGTGCCGGGGGCGGGGCGCGGTGCCGGGTGAGGGGGCGTGAGGTGCCTCGTTACGCTGGCGGACGTGTGTGGAATCGTGGGATACGTCGGACATCGCCCGGCACTGGACGTCGTTCTCGGCGGACTCCGGCGGATGGAGTACCGCGGCTACGACTCGGCCGGGGTCGCCGTCCTGGACGGTGCGGGCGGGCTGAACGTCGAGCGCAAGGCCGGTCGCCTGGCCAACCTGGAGGCCCAGCTCGACGTCGTCGGCCGGGAGACCTTCGTCGGCACGGCCGGGATGGGGCACACCCGCTGGGCGACGCACGGCGCCCCGGTCGACCGCAACTCCCACCCCCACCGTGACGCCTCCGGTCATGTCGCCGTCGTGCACAACGGCATCATCGAGAACTTCGCGAGCCTGCGCGCCGAGCTGGAAGCCGACGGCGTCGAGATGGCCAGCGACACCGACAGCGAGACCGCCGCGCACCTGATCGCGCGCACCTACGCCACCGGCGACACCAAGGGCGACTTCGCCGCCAGCGTCGCCGCGGTCTGCCGCCGCCTCGAAGGCGCGTTCACCCTGGTCGTCACCCTCGCCGACCAGCCCGACACGATCGTCGCCGCGCGCCGGTCGTCGCCGCTGGTCGTCGGTGTCGGCGACGGCGAGACCTTCGTCGCTTCCGACGTCGCCGCGTTCATCGAGCACACCCGCGAGGCCGTCGAGCTCGGCCAGGACCAGCTCGTCGTGATCACCCGCGACGGTTACGAGGTCACCGACTTCCACGGCGACGCCGCGCAGGCGAAGCCGTTCACCGTCGACTGGGACCTTTCCGCCGCCGAAAAGGGCGGCCACGAGTACTTCATGCTCAAGGAGATCGAAGAGCAGCCCGAGGCGCTGGCGAACACGCTTCGCGGGCACTTCGACAGCGGCCGGATCATCCTCGACGAGCAGCGCATCTCCGACCAGGACCTGCGCGACATCGACAAGGTGTTCGTCATCGCCTGTGGTTCGGCGTATCACTCCGGCCTGGTCGCCAAGTACGCGATCGAGCACTGGACGCGGCTCCCGGTCGAGGTCGAGCTGGCCAGCGAGTTCCGCTACCGCGACCCGGTCCTGGACCGCGCCACGCTCGTCGTCGCCGTGTCGCAGTCCGGTGAAACCGCCGACACGCTCGAGGCCGTCCGTCACGCGCGTGAGCAGAAGGCGCGCGTCCTGGCCGTCTGCAACACGAACGGCGCGCAGATCCCGCGCGAGTCGGACGCGGTGCTCTACACCCACGCCGGGCCGGAGATCGGCGTCGCGTCGACCAAGGCGTTCCTGGCGCAGATCGCCGCCAACTACCTGGTCGGCTTGGCCCTGGCGCAGGCCCGCGGCACCAAATACCCGGACGAGGTCGCCCGCGAGTTCGCCGAGCTCGAGGCCATGCCCGCCGCGGTGCAGAAGGTCCTGTCCGCGACGGAGCAGGTCCAGGACCTCGGCCGCCGCATCGCCGACTCGAAGGCCATCCTGTTCCTCGGCCGCCACGTCGGGTTCCCGGTCGCGCTGGAAGGCGCGCTCAAGCTCAAGGAACTCGCGTACATGCACGCCGAGGGCTTCGCCGCCGGTGAGCTCAAGCACGGCCCGATCGCGCTGATCGAAGAGGGCCTGCCGGTCGTCATCGTGATGCCGTCGCCGAAGGGCCGCGCGGTGCTGCACTCCAAGCTGCTGTCGAACATCAGCGAGATCCAGGCGCGTGGTGCCCGCACGATCGTGATCGCCGAAGAGGGCGACGAGACCGTGCGGCCGTTCGCCGACGAGCTGATCGAGATCCCCGCGGTCCCGACGCTGCTCCAGCCGCTGGTCTCGACGGTTCCGCTGCAAATCCTGGCCGCGGAGATCGCCCGCACGCGCGGGTACGACGTCGACAAGCCGCGTAACCTGGCGAAGTCCGTCACCGTCGAGTAAGTACCCGGAGGCGCCGCCGTGCAGGGAATCTGGACCACGAAACGGATTCGCGCGGCGGAGGACAAGCTGCTCGCCGTCACCGCTGACGGCGCGCTCATGCGCAAGGCCGCGTTCGGGCTTTCGGTGCAGGCCGCGGACATGCTCGCGGAGCACACCGGCACCGTGTCCGGGCGACGCGTGATCCTGCTGGTCGGCTCCGGGAACAACGGTGGTGACGCGCTCTGGGCGGGCGCCTTCCTACGACGTCGCAACGTCGCCGTCTGCGCTGTGCTGCTCAAGCCCGATCGCGCGCACGTGGCGGGATTGGCCGCACTGCTGCGATCCGGCGGGCGTGCGGTGTCCATTGAGGACAGTCTCCAGTGGATCCGCAACGCGGATCTCGTCGTCGACGGGATCGTCGGTATCTCCGCGCACGGTTCGTTGCGGCCCGACGCGGCCGCGTTGCTGGAGCACGTCAGCGCGCCCGTGCTGGCGGTGGACCTGCCCAGCGGGGTGGACCCCGATACCGGGGCCGTCGACGGCCCCGCCGTGACGGCCGACCGGACGGTGACTTTCGGCGCGTTGAAGCCGGTGCACGTGCTCGCTCCCACACACTGCGGCGACGTCGTGCTCGTCGACATCGGCTTGCGTCCCGAGCTCGGCGATCCCGACCTCGAGCGGCTCGACACCGCGGACGTCGCGGCCCTGTGGCCGGTGCCCGGCCCGGCCGATGACAAGTACAGCCAGGGTGTCGTCGGTATCGCGGCGGGCTCGGCGACCTATCCCGGCGCGGCCGTGCTCGCGAGCGGGTCTGCGGTGCACGCGACGTCGGGCCTGGTCAGGTATGCGGGGCACGCCGCGGACGCCGTGCGGGCGCACTGGCCGGACGTCATCGCGACCGGTTCGGTGACCGACGCCGGGCGCGTCCAGGCGTGGGTGGTCGGGCCGGGGATCGGGACTGGGCAGGAGGGGCGCGAGATGGTGCGGCACGTGCTCGGGCAGGGCGTGCCGGTGTGCGCCGACGCCGACGCGACCACGATCATCGCGCGGTCGCCGGACGTGCTGGACGCTCGCGACCCGGACACCCCGCTGGTGCTGACGCCGCACGCGGGCGAGTACGAGCGGCTGATGGGGGTGGCCCCCGGCGCGGACCGGATCGCCGCCGCCCGCGCGGCCGCGCGCCGCTACAACGCGTACGTCCTGTTGAAGGGAAACTGCACGATCGTGGCCGCTCCGGACGGGCGTGCTCTGGTGAACACGCCGCGTGGGTCCTGGCTGGCGACGGCGGGCTCGGGTGACGTTCTGTCCGGGCTGGTCGGCTCGTTGCTCGCGGCGGGGCTCGACCCGTGGCTCGCCGCGGGCGCGGCGGCCCACGTCCACTCGCTCGCCGGTGCCCTCGCCGCCGACGGCGCGCCGACGCACGCGTCCGGGGTGCTCGCCTCGGTCTCGGCGGCCATCCGCTCGGTCCGCTCCCTGTCCTCCTGACCCCTCGCGCCCCCTCATGACCGCCACACCAGTCACTTCAGCCCCACGCGCCCCCATTTAGCCCGCTAACTGCACACTCGCGAGCACGGTTAGCCCGCTAAACGCGCTCGACGGGGGCGGGGGAGCGGGTGGCGGGTGAGCGGGAAGTTATCGGGTTATGTGTTAACAATGGGCGAGATCTCTGGTAAGAATCTCGTGTGAGCGACGACACCATGAAGGTCTCCGTGTTGAACGGGGTCCGTGATGTGACGCTCGAGCGGCGTCCGGTGCCGGTTCCCGGGCCGCGCGAGGTGCTCGTCAAGGTCGCCGCCGTGGGGACCTGCGGGTCGGACGTCCACTACTACGAGCACGGCCGCATCGGTGATCACGTCGTCCGCGCGCCGCTCGTTCTCGGGCACGAGCCCGGCGGCGTCGTCGTCGCGGCCGGCGCGCGGGCGACCCGGCACGAAGTCGGCACCCGCGTCGCGCTCGAGCCGGGCGTCCCCTGCTCGGCTTGCGCCCAGTGCAAGGCCGGTCGCTACAACCTCTGCCCCGACATGCGCTTCTTCGGCACCCCGCCGTTCGACGGCGCCTTCTGCGAGTACGTCGTCCTCCGCGAGGACTTCGCCCACCCGATCCCCGACAGGCTCTCCGACGAGGCCGCCGGGCTGCTCGAGCCGCTGTCGGTTGGCGTCTGGGCGAGCCGCAAAGCCCGCGTCGGGCCCGGCAGCCGCGTCCTGATCACCGGCGCGGGACCGATCGGCCTGGTCGCGACGCAGGCGGCAAGGGCCTTCGGCGCCGCGGAAATCGTCGTCACCGACGTCAACCGCAAACGCTTGCACGTGGCCGAAGAGCTCGGCGCGCACGGAATCCACGCGGACGACCTCGCCGACTCGGACTTCGAACCCGACGTCCTGCTCGAGTGCTCCGGCAACGGCCGCGCCACCGCGCAGGGCATCCGCAAGGTCGGCCGCGCGGGCCGCGTCGTGCTCGTCGGCATGGGCGGAGACGAGCTCGCGCTCCCGCTGTCACACCTGCAGAACTTCGAGCTCGAGCTCACCGGCACGTTCCGCTACGCCAACACCTGGCCCACCGCCATCAGCCTGGCGACCTCCGGCGAGATCGACCTCGACCGTCTGGTCACCCACCGTTTCGGCCTCGACGACGTCGAGCAGGCCCTCACCATCGGCGCCCGCGACGACTCGGTGATCAAGGCCGTCGTCCTCCCGCAGGTCGCCCATGCCTAGGACCCGCCAGAGCGAAGCGGCCGTCGAGCGGCGTCGTCAGGAGATCCTCGAGCACGTCATCGGGCGTGGCGAGGTCCGCATCGACGACCTCACGGAACGCTTCGGCGTCAGTCTGATGACCATCCACCGCGACCTCGACGACCTCGACGAGCGGCAGCTCGTGCGCAAGCTTCGCGGCAAGGTCGAGGCCTTCCCCGCGCTCACCATGGAGACCGCGACGCGGTTCCGCGACGGCCTCAACCCGGCCGAGAAGGAAGCCCTCGCCGAGGCCGCCATCCGCCAGGTCCAGTCCGGGCAGACGGTCTTCGTCGACGACTCGACCACGCTGTTCCCGCTGGTCCACAAGCTGGCCGAGGTCGAACGCCTCACCGTCATCACCAACTCGCTGCGGGTCGCGCGCATCCTCGGGCCGTCCGAAAACGCCGAGGTCCTGCTCACCGGTGGCCGCTATTACAGCGAGTTCGATTCCTGCATCGGCCCGGACGTGCTGGCCGCGCTCGACCGCACCCGCGCCGACGTCGCGTTCGTCTCGGTCACCGCGGTCGCCGTCGGCAGGCTGTTCCACCCGGTGCGGGACTACGCCGAGCTCAAGAAGGCCGCCCTGCGCTCGGCCAACCACAACGTGCTCGTGGTCGACCACTCGAAGTTCGGCCGCACCGCTACCTATGCCCACGGCCTCGTCGCCGACTACGACCTGATGATCACCGACGAGGCGACCCCCACCGAGGAGATCGAGGCCGCGCTGAACTCCGGCACGGCCGTGGAGGTTGTCGAATGCGTCTCGGAGGAACTGCTCTATGACACGTGAGCCGCTCGTCGCCGGGGTCGATTCGTCGACCCAGTCGACCAAGGTCGTGGTGTGCGACGCGCACACCGGCGAGATCGTGCGCACCGGCCGCGCCGCGCATCCCGACGGCACCGAGGTCGACCCCGCCGCCTGGTGGGACGCGTTTTCCCAGGCCTCAGACGGCCTGCTGGACGGCGTCTCGGCGATCGGCGTCGCCGGTCAGCAGCACGGACTCGTGACGCTGGACGAGGCTGGCGAAGTCGTACGCCCGGCGCTGCTGTGGAACGACACTCGCTCGGCGAAGGCCGCGGAGCAGCTCAGCGACGAGCTCGGCGGGCCGCAGGCGTGGGCCAAGGCCGTCGGTTCGGTGCCGGTCGCGAGCTTCACCGTCACCAAGCTGCGCTGGATGGCCGAGCACGAGCCGGAGCTCGCCGACCGCGTCGCCCGCGTCCTCCTGCCGCACGACTGGCTCACTTGGCGTCTGCTTGGGACGTCCGCGCAGCCGGTCACCGACCGCGGTGACGCCTCGGGCACCGGCTATTTCTCCCCGGCCGACAACGCTTACCGCACCGACCTGCTCGCGCACGCGTTCGGCGGCCGCACCCCGGAACTGCCCAGGGTGCTGGGTCCCGCCGAGGCCGCCGGGCGCACCCCGGACGGCATGCTCGTGTCCGCGGGCACCGGCGACAACATGGCCGCCGCGCTCGCCCTGGAGCTCGAGCCCGGCGATGTCGTGGTCTCGCTCGGCACGAGCGGCACGGTGTTCGGCGTCTCCGAGTCCGCCAGCGCCGACGCGACCGGGACGGTCGCGGGGTTCGCCGACGCGACCGGACGTTTCCTGCCGCTCGCCTGCACGCTCAACGCCGCACGCGTCCTCAGGGCGACTGCCACGATGCTCGGCGCCGAACTGGCCGAGTTCGACAGGCTCGCGCTCGGCGCCGAGGCGGGCTCAGGCGGTCTGACTTTCCTGCCGTACCTCGACGGCGAGCGCACCCCGAACCTGCCGGACGCCACCGGCTCCCTGACCGGCCTGACCAGGTCGAACATGACGCCCCAGAACCTCGCGCGCTGCGCTGTCGAAGGCATGCTCTGTGGGCTCAGGGCCGGGATGGACGCTGTCCGCGCCCACGGCCTCGACGTCCGCCGCGTGCTGCTGATCGGCGGCGGCGCGCAGTCCGCGGCCGTCCGGGCGGTGGCGCCGATCGTGTTCGGCGTGCCCGTCGTCATCCCCGAGATCGCCGAATACGTCGCGGCCGGTGCCGCGCGGCAGGCGGCCTGGGCCCTCGCTTCCAGTACGGAACCCCCGACCTGGCAAGGAAAACACGGCAAAGCGCGGCTCGAGCTGGACGAGCCCACCGAGGCGGACCGCGCCGAGGGCCACCGGATCCAGTCACGACACCTCGAAGCCCGAGAGCTCGGGCACGGAATTTCCGCGTGAGCGGGAGAGGACGAACCGATGGCCACCATCACCTATGACAAGGCGACCCGCCGCTACGCGGGTTCCGAGCGGCCCGCCGTGGACGCGCTGGAGCTGGAGATCGCCGACGGCGAGTTCCTCGTGCTCGTCGGCCCGTCGGGCTGCGGCAAGTCGACCAGCCTCCGCATGCTCGCCGGGCTCGAGGACATCGACGACGGCGCCGTCTGGATCGGCGACCGCGACGTTACCCAGCTCCCGCCGCGCTCGCGCGACATCGCGATGGTCTTCCAGAACTACGCGCTGTACCCGCACATGACGGTCGGCCAGAACATGGGCTTCGCGCTCAAGATCGCCGGGCGGCCCGCGTCGGAGATCAAGCAGAAGGTGCTCGACGCCGCCAAGCTGCTCGACATCGAGGACTACCTCGACCGCAAGCCGAAAGCGCTTTCCGGTGGCCAGCGCCAGCGCGTCGCGATGGGCCGCGCGATCGTGCGTGAGCCGCAGGTGTTCCTGATGGACGAGCCACTGTCCAACCTGGACGCGAAGCTCCGCGTGTCCACCCGCACGCAGATCGCCGCGCTGCAGCGCCGGCTCAACGTCACCACCGTCTACGTGACCCACGACCAGGTCGAGGCCATGACGATGGGTGACCGCGTCGCGGTGCTTTCGGACGGTCTCCTGCAGCAGTGCGACACCCCGCGCGCGCTGTACGACCGGCCCGCCAACGCGTTCGTCGCCGGTTTCATCGGCTCGCCCGCGATGAACCTGGTGACCGCGAAGCTGGCCGATGACGGAGCGGTGGTCGGTGGCGCTCACATCCCCCTTTCGCGTGAGGTCATCGCGGCGGCGGACGGCGACTCGGTCACGATCGGTTTCCGGCCGGAGTCGCTTTCGGTGACCTCGGACACGGACGGCACCGTGCCGATCAAGGTCGAACTGGTCGAGGAGCTCGGCTCGGACGCGTACGTCTACGGCAAGCTTGCCGAGACCGACGCCGAGGGCTCGAAGTCCAACGTCGTCGCGCGCGTCGACCCGCGGCAGCCGCCGTCCATGGGCGACACGCTGCACCTGCGGATCCGCCCGGACGAGCTGCACGTGTTCTCCGCCACCTCCGGGGCACGCCTGTCCTGACCCGGCGCTATGGGAAACTGGTAGTCGTTATGACTGCTGTTTCCCGTCGCGCCGAGGTCGTGATCGACCTGTCCTCCGTCCGGCACAACGTCGCCCTGCTCGCCTCCCGTGCCGCCCTTTCGGGCGCGGAGACGATGGTGGTGGTGAAGGCCGACGGGTACGGCCACGGCGCGCTGCCGATCGCGCGTGCCGCGGTCGAGGCGGGCGCGACCTGGCTGGGGACGTGCTCGCTGAACGAGGCGCTGGAGCTGCGGCGGGCGGGTGTCACCGCCCGCCTGTTCAGCTGGCTCGACACCCCGGACGTGGATTTCGCGCCCGGCATCGCCGAGGGCGTCGACCTCGCGGCCAGCTCGCTCGGTGAGCTGAACCGCATCGCCGACGCCGCTCGGCGGGCCGGGCTGCCCGCCAATGTGCATCTGAAGATCGACACCGGGCTGTCCCGCAACGGGTGCCCGCTTGCTGATTGGCCCGTACTGGTCGCGGCGGCCGCGGCGGATCCGCGGGTCGAGGTCGTCGCCATCTGGTCGCATCTGGCGTGCGCGGACGAGCCCAGGCACCCGTCGATCGACGCCCAGGCCAAGCGGTTCCAGGACGCCTACGACGTCGCGCGCGCCGCCGGGCTCGATCCGAAGCGGCACCTGGCGAACTCGGCGGCACTGCTGACCAGGCCGGATCTGCACTTCGACCTCGTCCGGCCCGGGATCGCGATGTACGGGCTGAACCCGGTGCCCCAGGCCGAGGATCTCCGCCCGGCGATGACCTTCCGGTCCTCGGTCGTGCTCACCAAACGGATCGCGGCCGGTGAGTCCGTCTCCTATGGACACACGTGGACCGCGGCTCGGGACACCACGCTCGCGCTGGTCCCGGTCGGTTATGCCGACGGGGTGCCGCGAAGCCTGTCCGGCCGGATGGACGTGTGGCTCGGCGGACGGCGGCGTCCGGTGGTGGGGCGGGTCTGCATGGACCAGCTGCTGGTCGACTGCGGGGACGACGAGCTCGAGGCCGGCGCGGAGGTCGTGCTGTTCGGGGACGGCGCCGGCGGCGGGCCCACCGCGCGGGAATGGGCGGACAAGCTGGGCACCATCGACTACGAGATCGTGACCGCGATGTACCGCCCCCGGGTGCGGCGGACGTATCTGGAGGCCGGGTCTTGACTCCTTCACGACGACTGCTGGCCATCATCGGCGGGGTCGGGGCGGTGGCCACCGGCACCGCCGCGGCCGCCATCGCCGTCGCGGCACAGCAACGGCGCCACAGTGAGGACCCGTTCGTGGACGAGCCGCTGGGGGAGCTGAAGCCGGACCGGACGTCGACGGTCGCGGCCGACGACGGCACGCCGCTTTCGGTCGAGGAGATCGATCCGGCGGACGGCGGCGAGCCGGATCTGACGGTCGTCGGCGTGCACGGGTTCGCGCTTTCACGGCGTTCGTGGCATTTCCAGCGGCGTGACCTCGCGTCGCTGACGTTGCCGCGGGTGCGGCAGGTGTACTACGACCATCGGGGGCACGGGCAGTCCGGCCCGGCGACCGCGGAAACGAGCACCATCGAGCAGCTCGCGCGCGACCTCGACGACGTGTTGCGCGCGGTGGTGCCCGAGGGTCCCGTGGTGCTGATGGGGCATTCGATGGGGGGCATGGTGATCATGGAGCTCGCCGCCGAGTTCCCGGAGATCTTCGAAAAGCGCGTCGAGGGCGTCGCGCTGATCGCGACGGCGGCGGGCGAGGTCGGCGCGCGCGGGCTGCCGCGTTCGCTGCTGTCCAAGTACAACCCGCTCACGCGCGGGGTCGGCGGGCTCGCCGGGTGGCAGCCCGGGTTGGTGGAGTTCGTGCGCGCGGCCGGTGGGCAGCTGACGCGGTCCGCGGTGCGGCGGCTGGCGTTCGGCAGCCGGGAGGTCAGCCCGCGGCTGGTCGATTTCATGCTGGACATGCTGGAGGTCACGCCGGTGCGCGGGCTGGTGAACTTCATCAGCACGCTCGGCAGTCACAACCGGTACGCCGCGCTGGCCGGGCTCAAGCACGCGCACGTGCTCGTGATCAGTGGCGATTCCGACCGGTTCACGCCGTACTCGCACGCGGAGCGCATCGCGTCCGAGCTGCCCGACGCCGATCTGGTGCGGGTGCGCGGCGCGGGGCACATGGTGCTGCTGGAGCAGCCGGAGCTGGTCAACAGCCACCTGATCGACCTGATCCAAAGCTGTTCCGGCGTGGACGGCGAAACCCCTTACCGGCGGACATGGTGGTGGCAACGCTGATGAAGTTCGAGCTCTCGACGCCCGAAGCGACGATGGGGTTCGGGCACGCGCTCGGGCGCTCGCTGCTGGCGGGCGACGTCGTACTGCTCGCGGGCCCGCTCGGCGCCGGGAAGACGACGTTGACCAGGGGGATCGCCGACGGCATGGGCGTCGGCGGGCGGGTCAGCTCGCCGACGTTCGTGATCGCGCGGGTGCACCCGGCGGGTCCGTCCGGCGTCGCGCTGGTGCACGTCGACGCGTACCGGCTCGGCGGGGACCTGGCGCAGCTGGACGACCTGGACCTCGACACGGACCTCGAGCGCTCGGCGATCGTGGTCGAGTGGGGCGAAGGCGCGGCCGAGCGCCTGTCCGCCGACTACCTCGTCGTCCGCCTCGACCGCCGCGACGACGACGTCCGCCTGGTCACCCTCGAGCCCCACGGCACCTGGCTCCCCCGCGCCCCGGACCTGCGTTTAGCGGGCTAACTGTCCCCGCGTGAACGCGTTTAGCGGGCTAACCGTAGCGCTGAGCGTTGCTAAGTAATCCGGCCCGCCCGGCCGCCCCCGAGCCCCCCGACTTGCGTTTAGCGGGCTAACCGTCCCCGCGAGAGTGCGTTTAGCGGGCTAAATGGGGGCACGTGGGGCGGGTGGTGCTGGTGTGACGACGCCGCGGGCGATGCCGAGGGTCACGAGGTCCTGGGGCCGCAGGTGCAAGCGGTCCGCGAGGTCGGGCACCGAGGACGGCGGCTGCTTCAGGATGGCCGCGGCGGCTTCGGGCGACGTGACCGAGAAGTACGAGTCCGGCGTCACCCACGTGGCGCCCGGCGCCGCGAACGCGAGTGCGCCGCCCGAGCCGCCTTCGCCGATCACGAGCGTCGTGATCGGCACGGCCGCGGTCGCGACGGCCTCGAACAGCTCCGCGATCGCCGGGCCCGCGCCCGAGCGCTCGGCGGCGGCGTCGTTGGCCGCGCCGGGAGTGTCCACGAGCGTGAGCACCGGCACACCCAGCCGCGAAGCCAGCCGGACCAGCCGCGCCGCGATCCGGAATCCCGACGGCGACGTCGGCGTCCCGCACTGCGCCGCGTACGCGATCACCCGCCCGCCGCGCCGTCCGAATCCACACGACACGCCAGGGTCCACGCCGCCGCAGCGGTCGCCGCTGATGTCCTCACGCCAGTCGAAGTAGGCGTCCAGATAGCTCGCTGCCCGCGGACGTCCCGGCGCGCGAGCCGCGAGAACCGCGTCCCAGCCCGTCTCCGGCAGTGCGTCGGAACCCAGCGCCGCGGGTGGTTCAGCGGGCGCGGCCGAACGGGAAGTCAGCAGGTCCAGCCATCGCACGAGGCGGGAACCGAGCTCGCCGGGCGGGACGAGCCGGTCGACCTGACCCCACGCGAACTTCGCCTCGGCCGTGTACGCCTCCGGATCGGCCGCGGGGCGGACCCGCGAACCGGCGAAACCGACCTGCGCACCGGTCAGCGCCAGCACCACGTCCGCGCCTGCTCCCAGCGTCGCCCACCCGCCGCCGGTCGTCGGATCGCGCAGCACCGAAAGCTGCACGACGCCCGCCGCGCGCGCCAGCGTGGCCGCGCGGGTGATCCGCTGCAGCTGGGTCAGGGCGAACATGCCCTGCTGCATGCGGCTGCCGCCGGTCGCGATCAGCGACACCACCGGCACGCCGAGCTCGGTCGCCCGGCTGAACGCGGCTTCGACGCGGTCACCGGTCCGGCGGCCGATCGAGCCGCCGAGAAAGCCGAACTCGAACGCGATGAGCACGACGTCGTTCGCGCCGATCCTCGCCGTTCCGCAGAGCACCGACTCGGCCTCAGCGGTCCGCTCGCTCGCTGCCTGACGCGCTTCGCCGTAGCCAGGCCAGTCGATCGGACCATCCGCGGGTTCGTCGGACAAGGGCGTCGAGAGCTCCTCGAAGCCCGTCGCCAGCCTCTCGACGACCTCCCGTGCGGAAGCTTTACTCACCCAGCGCCCGCTTCAGCACCTTGCCCATGTCGTTGCGCGGCAACGCGTCGAGGTAGTGGACGACGCGCGGCCGTTTGTGCGGAGTGAGCAGCCGCGCGACGTGATCAGCGAGCTCCTTCTCGCCGGGCCGCTCGCCCTGGGGCACGATCCACGCGACGATCCGCTCCCCGAGGTCTTCGTCCGGCTCGCCGGTCACGGCGACCTCCGCGACACCGGGGTGCTCCATCAGCGCGTTTTCGATCTCGCCCGCGCCGATCTTGTAGCCGCCGCTCTTGATGATGTCGGTGGCCTTGCGGCCGACGATCCGCACATAGCCGTCGGTGTCGCGGGTGGCCATGTCCCCGGTGCGGAACCAGCCCTCGTCGAACGCCGCCGCCGTCGCGTCCGGCCGGTTGAGGTACTCGGTGAACAGGTTCGGCCCGCGGACCTGGATCTCGCCGACGGATTCGGTGTCGCTCACCAACTCGCCACCGTCGCCCACCAGCCGCAGCGCGACACCGCTCAGCGGCACGCCGACGGTTCCCGGCTTGCGGGTGCCGTCCGCGCGGACGCTGGTGTTCATCAGCGTTTCCGTCATCCCGTACCGCTCGACCACCTGCTGCCCGGTCGCGGCCGTGATGCGCTCGTGGTCGCGCACCGGCAGCGCGGCCGACCCGGAGACCAGCAGCCGCGCGCCGCTGAGCGCCTTGGCCAGCGCCGCGTTCTCGCCGATCTCGTCGGCGATCCGGTGATACATCGTCGGGACGCCGAACATCATCGTCGCGCCGCCGGACAGCTCCTTCGTGACGCCTTCGGTCGAGAACCGCCCGAGGTGACGCACCGAGCCGCCCCGCCGCAGCGGTCCGAGGATCCCGAGGATCAGCCCGTGCACGTGGAACAGCGGCAGGGCGTGCACCAGGACGTCGTCCGCGGTCCACTGCCAGGCGTCCTCCAGCGCGTCCAGCGTGGTGGACAGCGCGCGCCGGGGCAGGACCACGCCCTTGGGCGGACCGGTCGTGCCCGAGGTGTAGACGATCAGCCCAGGCGCCTCGTCGTCCGGTTCGCCGGGCAGCGGGCCGGGCTCGCCTTCCAGGAGGACGTCCCGCCGGGGGAGCGCGGCGAGGCCGCCAGGCAGGTCGGTGCCGGATTCCGCGAGCACCAAGGCGGGCTCGCTGTCGGCCAGGATGTGCCCGAGCTCGCGCTCGCCGATCTTCGGGTTGATCGGCACCACGGGGATCCCGGCGAGCAGCGCCGCGACCACGGCGACGCTGGTGTGCAGGGTCGAGGTCGCCCAAACGGCCACGCGTCCGGGCGGCAGGGTGCGGGCCAGCGAACCGGCCACGGCCGCCAGTTCGCGGTAACTCAAAGTGAGATCGCCGAAACGGAGAGCCTCTTTCTCCGAGCCGCTGGACAGCGCGGGGAACAACCGATCGGGCACCTGGGACCTCCTGCGTCTGACCACTCCGGGCCGGGGACTGCGGTCCCCTCGGCGCCCTTGATCGCACGGTACCGCTCCGCGTCACCGAGCACCTGCGACGCGATTCACCCCACCCCGGAGCCCCCGCGTTTGCGTTTAGCGGGCTAACCGCGCTCGTTAGCATGCCTAAGCGCTACGTTTAGCCCGCTAAACGCAAGCGCGGGCGCTGGTCGTAGGCTTGGCCACCGTGTTAGTACTGGCGATCGACACCTCGACCCCGGCGGTGACCGCGGGCATCGTTGCCGTGGACGAGGCCGGGATCACCCCGCGCGCCGAGCGCGTCACGGTTGACCCGCGCGCCCACGGCGAACTGATCACCCCCCACACGATCGATGCGGCCAAGGCAGCCGGGATCACCCTGCGTGACCTCGACGCCGTCGTGTGCGGCGTCGGCCCTGGCCCCTTCACCGGCCTGCGCGCCGGGATGGCCACCGCGGCCGCGCTCGCCCACGCGCTCGGCATCCCCGCGTACCCTGTCTGCAGCCTCGACGCGATCGCCGCGGGCGTCGTGTCCGGCGGCGAACCCTTCCTCGTGCTCACCGACGCCCGTCGCCGCGAGGTCTACTGGGCCGCGTACGACGCCGACGGAGTGCGGACCGACGGCCCGAACGTCCAGCGGCCCGCCGAACTGGCGAGCACCGTCAGGGTCGCGGCCGGCGACGGAGCCGTTCTCTACCTCGGCGAGCTCGGGCTCCAGCCGATCGAGCCCCGCTTCCCGTCGCCGTCCGGCCTCGTCGCCGCGGCCCGCGACGTGCTCCTGGTGGGGGCCGCCCCGGCACCGCTCACCCCGCTCTACCTCCGGCGCCCCGACGCCGTCGAGCCGTCGCCCCGCAAGCGGGTGACCCTCCAATGAGGCTGGAACCATTGCACCGCAAGGACATCGGCCGGTGCGTGGAGATCGAGAAGATCCTGTTCCCCGGTGACGACCCCTGGAACGCCCGTGCTTTCCAGTCCGAGCTCGACGCCGGGGGCTTCTACCTGTCCGCCCATCCGGACGACTCCGACGAGCTCATCGGCTACGCCGGGCTCGCCGTGGTCGGCCGTCCGGGCGAGTACGAGGCGAGCGTGCACACGATCGGGGTCGAACCCGGCTCCCAGAAGCACGGGGTCGGCACGGCGCTGCTGCTGGCGTTGCTCGTCCGCGCAGACGAGCTGTCCGCGCCCGTCTTCCTTGAGGTCCGCACGGACAACGACGCGGCGATCGGGCTCTACGAGCGGCACGGCTTCGAGCGGCTCGGCCTGCGCAAGCGGTATTACCAGCCCTCCGGCGCGGACGCTTACACGATGGGACGCCCGGTGCAGGTTCGAAACGAGGTGGCGGGCTGATGTCACGCATCATCATGGGTATCGAGAGCTCCTGCGACGAGACTGGCGTCGGGCTCGTTCGCCTGCACGACGACAACAGCCTCGAACTGCTGGCCGACGAGGTCGCGTCCAGTGTGGAGCAGCACGCGCGGTTCGGCGGCGTCGTGCCCGAGGTGGCCAGCCGCGCACACCTCGAGGCCATGGTCCCGACCGTCGAGCGCGCGTTCGCCACGGCAGGCCTCGCACTGTCCGATGTGGACGCCATCGCGGTGACGGCCGGTCCCGGGCTCACCGGCGCGCTGCTGGTGGGCGTCGCCGCCGCCAAGGCCTACGCCGCCGCGCTCGGCGTCCCGCTCTACGGGGTCAATCACCTCGCCGGGCATATCGCCGTGGACACGCTGCAGCACGGCCCGTTGCCCACGCCGTGCCTCGCGCTGCTGGTCTCCGGTGGGCACACACAGCTGCTGCGGGTGGACGACATCGCCTCGGAGATCACTGAGCTGGGGTCCACTGTGGACGACGCGGCCGGTGAGGCGTACGACAAGGTCGCCCGGCTGCTTGGGCTGCCCTATCCCGGTGGGCCGCCGATCGACAAGGCGGCCGCCAAAGGTGACCCGAAGGCCATCGCGTTCCCCCGGGGCATGACCGGCCCCAGGGACGCCAAGTTCGACTTTTCCTTCTCCGGCTTGAAAACCTCCGTCGCCCGGTGGGTCGAGAGCGCCGAACGGCGCGGCGAGAAAATCCCCGTCGACGACGTGGCGGCCTCGTTCCAGGAGGCGGTGGCGGACGTGCTGACCACCAAAGCGATCCGCGCCGCGAAGGAACAGGGCATCGGGACACTGGTGATTTCCGGTGGGGTGGCGGCGAATTCCCGTCTGTCCACTTTGGCCGCAGAGCGCTGCGCCGTAGCCGGGATCGAGCTGCGCGTGCCGCGGCCAAGGCTGTGCACGGACAACGGAGCGATGATCGCCGCCCTCGGCGCACACGTCGTGGCCGCGAAGCGCCCACCCGCGTCGCTGGACTTCTCCGCGAACCCGGCGCTGCCGGTCAACATCGTCTCGCTCTGATCGGACTGGCCCTGCGCCGGGTTTCGAGTACGGCGGCCACGAAACGACGCGAGCAGCGGGCGGTGGTCCCGCTCGACCCAGGCCAGCACGAGACGGCTGGGCGGCGCGTCGGTCACCGGGACGCGGACCAGACCGGCCGGGGCCGGTTCCACCAGCGAGCGGGGCAGGATCCCGATCATCCGGCCCGCCCTGCCGACCGCCCCGGTGACCGCCGGGGATCTGGTGCTGGCCCACGAACTCCGCGAAATCCTGCGCGCGCTGGCACTCGCGGCGGTGGCCGCCGACCCGCTGCCCCCCACCGCCGCGCTGACCCGCTTCCTGGCGACCCACGAGAACCCGGTCCTCCTGACGGCGAAGGAGCGCCTGTTCCGCGACCCGCCACCGACGGCGTCAGCGGCGCTGAGCCGCATCGCGCACCAGGCGGCGGACCACCTGACGGGCACGGAACGGCACAACCTCGCGGTCTGCCCCGAGCAAGACTGCCGGGGCGTGTTCACCAACCACGGCGCGCGCCGCCGCTGGTGCCCCGACAGCGCCGGTTGGGCGATCGAAAGCCGGACGGCGGCCCGCCCGAAATGCAGCTCCTCAGCGACCGCGATGACGTACTCGAGAGGAGGCCATTCCGGTACAGATCGCGACCGCGATCGTGCAGGTCACCCTCGCCGACACCGACGCGCTGGCGAAAGCGTTCACCGCGCCCGGCCTGCACGAGGTCATCGGCCACTGGCAGTCGCGGTATCCGTACAGGGTCGCTTGGGCCAACCATGAGCCGCTGGGATGAGCGGTCCGGTCCGGTCCGCAAGGCAGGGCTGGTCAGCGGTAGTGGCGTCGGGCGTGCGACGGCACTGGAGTTCGGCCGCGGCGGCGCTGAGGGCGCCGCGTACGTGGGCCTTGTGCGGGTTTTTGGTTTAGTCCTGAGGTGTGGCTAGAAGCCTGTGTTTTTTGGCCAGCGCGCTCACAAACTCGCGCCGCCAGGTCGCCCCGACTTCCAGCGTAAGTGCGGCTTTTGTTTGTAGGGGGGCGACCTACCGTCGCGAGTTGGGGCGGCCTGGCGGCCGCGAAAGAGGGCGCGCGGCGGTGAAGTCTCCGCTCGCAGGGCTCGCGGAGACGCTGTGGTGCTGGACCACAGTTGGGGTTGGGTTTTGTGGCTGGGGGTGGGGGTTTTTTGTGTCATGAAAGGGTCATTGGGGGCAATTTTTGTCTTGAATGACCCTTTCATGACGTTTAGAATGCGGGGAGTAGGCGGATGTCTTCGGCTTTTACGTAGGCTATGCGGTGGCCGAACTGGATTTGGATGTAGCGGGTTTTGCCTTTGACCACTACGTGGTCGGCCTGGTTGAACGTTGTTGCCGAGTAGTACTCCGAGCCGAGGATGTTGCCTACGGAGTAGCGCTGGCCCGCTGAGAGTGTGTACGGCAGGGGCGTGACCGGCTGGGCGGGTACTGTGGTCGGGTAGGCGGTGGGTTCGGGGTAGGCGCGGCCGTAGACCGGGATTGTGGCGAGGCCCTGTTTCGGAGTTGCCACCAAGCCGAATGTGGGGCTTGTGGCGTGGGTGCCGCGGAACCAGCCTTTTTGGCCCAGGTACCAGATTGCTGTCCAGTCGTCGCGGGTTTCCGCCACTACGTATTTCTGGCCCGTTTCTACTCGGCTGCCGACGTCGGAGACGCCCATTGTGGTTGCTGAGCCGTCTGGGTGCAGGCCGATGTCCTTCAGCAGCGGGGCGGTGTCGCTGGGTTCGGTGTGCAGCACGATTGAGCCGGAACCTCTTGCTGCGCAAGGGGTTCCTGGGGTCAGGCAGCCGGTGAAGATCGGCTGGTTCGTGGCGAAGTCAGGGGTGATCGTTATCAGGGGGGAACCTGGGCGGCCGATTCCGGTCAGGGGTGCGTGCAGGAGGTCGAAGTAGTGGGACCAGTCCCAGTAGGGGCCCGGGTCCCAGTGCATGCCGGCGATCGTCGAAGGGATCGTGCCCGGGACGTTGTCGTGGCCGATGATGTGCGCCCGGTCCAAGGGGATGTCGTACTTGTGCGCCAGGTAGCCGACCAGCTTCGACGACGCGCGGTACATCGCCTCGGTGTACCACGTGCCCTTCGCGGCGAAGCCCTCGTGCTCGATGCCGATGGACTTTGCGTTGACGAACCAGTTGCCCGCGTGCCAGGCCACGTCCTTGGTCGGCACGTGCTGCGCTATCTGGCCGTCGGCCGAGCGGATCGTGTAATGCCAGCTGACGTACGTCGGGTCCTGGATCAGCCGCATCGCCGTGTCCCAGTAACCCTCGGTGTCGTGGATGACGATGTAGTCGATCTTCTGACTCTGCGGCCGGTTCGCCAGGTCGTGGTTGCCGTAATCGTTGTTCGGCAGCTCCTGGTACGGCGCCGGGACGGACAGGCACGCGACGGTCTTCGGGCATTCGGTCCCCGGCTGCGGCGCGCTCGGCTTGAGGCCCAGGCTCCGGAGCTGCTCGCGGGCGGGCGTGACACCCGGCGTCGCGTTCAGGGTCAGGCGCTGGCCGTCGTCCGTGGTGCGGGACATGCCCGTGCTGATCGTGGCGAAGACTTCGTCGGCGAAGGCGGACGCGGCGGCCGTGTCGTCCGCGCCGCTGTAGCGAGCGACGGCGCCGTACCAGTCCTTCGCGTCAGGGGCGCTGTTGTGCTGGTAGCTGGATAGCAGCGCTGCGCCCCCGCGGATGTTCTGGACGGTGTCGGTGCGTAGCACCTTCGCGTCCGCGCCGATGAGCGCGGCGGCGGTGTCGATGGTCTGCAGGTTCGGCGGTGGCGCTTGAGGAGGCGGAGCCTGCGGATGGAGCGCGGGCCGGGCTTCGTCGCCGCGGGCGTCTTCGGTGCCCTCGTCGTGGTGGGTGCCGCCGGTGCCTGCCTCCCGCACGTCGGTGAGGTGCATCGGGCCGTAACCGGCCGCGGTGCTGGGCGTGCCCGCGTTGTAGTCCCAGCGGGACTCGAGGTAGGAGACGGCCAGCAGGACGTTCTCCGGGACGCCGAACTCGTGGGCGGCCGCGGCGAAGGTCTGCTGTCTTTGGGCGTCGGCGGCTTGGGCCTGCGCGGGGACGGCGCCCAGCAGTCCGGCCGCGAGGGCGCAGGTGGCGAACAGGGTCAACGGACGTCGAGACATGGTGGGGACCCCCAGCGTCTGGTTCCAGTGGTGAGAACTTAACAAGGAACTCACCTCTCCCGTAAGACCCCGACGAGCACGTTTAGCGGGCTAACCGTGCTCGCTGGCAGAATGGGGGCATGGCTGAGGTGGGAGAGCTGCTGGCCGCACGTGACCACGTGTTCCTCGACTTCGACGGGCCGGTCTGCGCGGTGTTCGCCGCGGTGCCCGCACTCGAGGTGGCGGAGCGGCTCAAACCGCTGGTCGGCCATGCGCTGCCCGCCGAGATCGTCGCCACCGGCGATCCGCTCGACGTGCTCGCGTACGCCGCGACCTGTGGGCCGAGCACCGCGAGGGTCGTCGAGCGGCAGCTGGGCAGGCTCGAGCAGGAGGCCGTCACCTCCGCGACACCGACACCGGGCGTCGAGGAGCTTCTCGAGGCGCTGGTCGCCAGGGGCTTCACGGTGACGATCGTCAGCAACAACTCCGCCGACGCCGTCCGGTCCTTCCTTGTCCTGCGCGACCTCGCGCGGCACGTGCGCGGGATCAGCGCGCGCACCACGGCCGATCCGGCCGTCCTGAAGCCGAGTCCGGCGCTGCTGGAGGCGGCCATGCGGTCGGTCGGCGCGGCGCCGCGCCAGTGCGTGATGGTCGGCGATTCGGCCAGGGACCTCGAAGCGGCGCGGGCCGCGGGTGTGGCGTCGATCGCCTTCGCTCCCGACCCCGCCCGGCGCGCGAAGCTCGAGGCGCTGTGTCCGGACGCCGTCGTCGGCACCCTCGCTGACCTGCGTTTAGCGGGCTAAACGTAGTCGCCGGGGGGCGAACCGCAGGTGGGCGCGTGTGAAGCCGGTGTCAGGTGTGACGGTGGGGTAAACCCGCCGGTCAGGTAGCCGGGGAGGGCTTTTCCACTTTCTGGCCGACCCTGGTTGCACGGCTGGCACTCACGTGGCTAGAGTGCTAATTGCACGGCACTGACACGCCCCGGCACCCGCGACGGCGGGGGTGGTAGGAGCCGTAACTCATCCTGCCAACGCTTTCGACGACCGTGGAGGTCAACCCGGTGAGCGTGAACATCAAGCCGCTCGAGGACAAGATTGTTGTCCAGACGAGCGAAGCCGAGGAGACGACCGCTTCCGGTCTCGTCATCCCCGACACCGCCAAGGAGAAGCCCCAGGAGGGCAAGGTTCTGGCCGTGGGCCCGGGCCGGATCGACGACAAGGGCAACCGCGTCCCGCTGGACGTGGCTGTCGGCGACGTCGTCATCTACTCCAAGTACGGCGGCACCGAAGTCAAGTACAACGGTGAGGACTACTTGATCCTTTCCGCCCGCGACGTGCTGGCCGTCATCAACTGACGTCCGCTCAAAGCGCATGACGCCCCGGGCCCCGCATATGCCGGGGGCCGGGGCGTTCGTGCTTTCTAACACGCGCTTTCAAACACTGGAAGGTAAGCGGAACAGGCTATGCCTAAGCAGATCAGTTTCGACGAGGACGCTCGTCGTGCGCTCGAGCGCGGGGTCGACAAGCTGGCCAACGCGGTCAAGGTCACCCTCGGCCCGCGCGGCCGGCACGTGGTTCTGGACAAGAAGTTCGGCGGCCCGACCATCACCCTCGACGGTGTCACCGTCGCTCGTGAGATCGAGCTCGAGGACCCGTTCGAGAACCTCGGCGCGCAGCTCGCGAAGAGCGTCGCCACCAAGACCAACGACGTCGCCGGCGACGGCACCACCACCGCGACCGTGCTCGCGCAGTCGCTGGTGAAGGTCGGCCTGCGCAACGTCGCGGCCGGGGCCAACCCGAACTCGATCGGACGCGGCATCGAAGCCGCCGCGGCCAAGGTCATCGAGGTCCTGAAGTCCAAGGCCACCCCGGTCAAGGGGCGCGAGAACATCGCCCAGGTCGGCACCGTCACCTCGCGTGACGCGGCCATCGGCGCCCTGCTCGGCGAAGCCGTCGAGCGGGTCGGCGAAGACGGCGTCATCACGATCGAGGAGTCGTCCACGCTGGCGACCGAGCTCGTGATCACCGAGGGCGTGCAGTTCGACAAGGGTTTCCTGTCGGCGCACTTCGCCACCAACCCCGAGGACCAGAAGGCGACCCTCGAGGACGCCTACATCCTCATCAGCCGCGAGAAGATCTCGTCGCTGGCGGACCTGCTCCCCGTGCTGGAGAAGGTCGTCGAGGCGAAGAAGCCGCTGCTGATCATCGCCGAGGACGTCGACGGCGAAGCGCTGTCCACCCTCGTGGTGAACTCGCTGCGCAAGACGATCACCGCCGTCGCCGTCAAGGCGCCGTTCTTCGGTGACCGCCGCAAGGCGTTCCTGGACGACCTCGCGGTCGTCACGGGCGCCGAGGTCATCTCGTCCGAGATCGGCATGAAGCTGTCCGAGGCCGACCTGAGCTCGCTCGGGTCCGCGCGGCGCATCGTCGTCACCAAGGACGTCACCACGATCGTCGACGGCGCGGGCTCCAAGGACGCGATGTCGGCCCGTACCGCCCAGATCCGCAAGGAAATCGAGTCCACGGACTCGGACTGGGACCGCGAGAAGCTGCAGGAGCGCCTCGCGAAGCTCGGCGGCGGTGTCGCGGTGATCAAGGTCGGCGCGGCCACCGAGACCGAGCTCAACGAGCGCAAGCACCGCATCGAGGACGCCGTCGCGGCGACCAAGGCGGCTGTCGAAGAGGGCATCGTCCCCGGCGGCGGTTCCGCACTGGTCCACGCCGTGAAGGAGCTCGAGGGTGGCCTCGGCCTCACCGGCGACGAGGCGACCGGTGTCCGGATCGTCCGTGACGCGCTGTCCGCACCGCTGTTCTGGATCGCGACCAACGCGGGCCACGAGGGCGCTGTCATCGTGAACAAGGTCAAGGAGCAGGAGTGGGGCCACGGCTTCAACGCCGCCACCGGTGAGCTCACCGACCTACTGGCCGCCGGCATCGTCGACCCGGTCAAGGTGACCCGGTCCGCGGTGGCGAACGCCGCCTCCATCGCCCGGCTCGTGCTCACCACGGAAAGCGCCGTGGTCGAGAAGCCTGCCGACGAGGAGTACTCCGCGGGTGGCCACGGCCACTCGCACTAGGCACCACGCACGTCCCCAAGCGGGGCGGCACTCCCTCTGGAG
>NZ_JAYMZS010000086.1:0-40655 GCF_035828755.1 Amycolatopsis sp. H20-H5
CATGTACGAAAGTGCGGCTTTGTCTTTAAGGGGGGCGACCTGCCGTCGCGAGTTGGGAGGCCCTGGCGGGCCTGAAAGAGGGCGCGCGGCGGTGAAGTCTCCACTCGCAGAGCTCGCGGAGACCTTGTGGTCCCGGACTACGGCTGGGGTTGGGTTTTTGTGGTTGGTGTCGGGGCTGGGACCGGGGGTTGGGGGTTGTGGCTGGGTTTGCTGGGGCTGGTTGGGGTGGTTAGGGGCGGTGGGTTGTGTGGGCGCGGAGCCAGGCTAGGACTGTTGCTCGGCCTAGGGACTCTCGGTCTCGGCCCAGGTCTGTGAGGGTGGTCTCGCCCAGGGCCGCGTGGGGGAGTGCTTTTGCCCACTGCCGGGCTACTTCCGGTGGGTGGATCGGGTCGTCGGTGCAGGCGCCTATTCCGGCAGGGACCTTCAAAGCGTGCAGGTGGGATAATTCGGGCGCTGGTCGTTCGGCGGCTGCCCGGAGGCTTGCCGCCAGGCCGTCACCTTGCCTGCGCCAGGCTCGGGTCAGCTCCGTTGCCAGCCAGGGGGGTACTCCGGCCGTCGATGCCGCCAGGGCGGCTTCCGTGCCGGAACGGGTCACCAGATCGCTGGAGAGGCGCGCGGCCAGCGACGCGGGTGCTTGGCCAGGATGGCCGTTCCAGGCCGGGAGCGCGGCCATCAGGCCCGCGCAACGGCCGGGATTGCGCACTGCCCACTCCGCGGCCAGGTGTGCGCCGAAAGAGATTCCGCCGACCAGCAGCGTGCCGTGCTCGGCCGCCAGGTCGTCGAGGATGGTCAGGTAGCCCCCGGCCAGCGCCGATCCGGGCGGGGGAGCGGGTGTCAGCAGGCCGAGACCGAGCGTGGCGAGGGGTCCGGCGAAGACCGCGCGGACGAAGACTTCGTCTGAGCCGGTGCCCGGTAGGAGCACGGCCGTCGAGGGCAGGATTGCGGACGTCACGTTGCGATCTTGACGCAAACCCGTTTCGCTGGCTTGGACCACAGCTACGCTGGATACGCACGGGCCGTTCGAGTCGGGGCCCCGGAGCACAGGAGCACCACTATGTCCGCCAAAGACGGCGGCTACTTCAGCCGGTTGGTTCGCAAGCTGACCACCGACGTCGAAGACCTCGACGCCGATGATCTGTCCAAGGAATCCGAGGCCGGCGGGGCGCAGCGTGCCTGTGACTGCCGGTCCGGGCAGGAGGTCACCGTGCTCGGGAGACTCCGCAGCGTGGAACTGTGCCCCACGAACGAGGCGGCCACTCTTCAGGCTGAGCTGTTCGACGGGACCCAGGGCGTGACGCTAATCTGGCTCGGACGCCGCCGGATCCCCGGGATCGAGCCGGGAAGGACGATCAAGGTGCGCGGCCGGATGGCAGAGCGTGACGGCCAGAAGGTGCTGTACAACCCCTATTACGAGCTCCAGACGGCCCAGTGAGTTGATTTCGCATCGTGACTGAACCCGCCCCCTCCGGCGAGAAGAACGACAAGACCGAAGACGCTGAGAAGACCCTGCTCGAACAGATGGGCGGGGTGTCCGGCCTGATCTACTCGTCGGTGCCGGTCGTGGTGTTCGTGCTGGCCAACGCCCTGTTCAACCTGCCGGTGGCGATCTGGAGCTCGGTCGGCGTCGCCGTGGGCATCACGGTGCTGCGCATCGTCCGCAAGGAGCCGCTGCAGCCGGCGATCTCCGGGCTGTTCGGCGTCGGGATCGCGGCGTTCATCGCGTACCGCACGGGTTCGGCCAAGGGTTTCTTCCTGTTCGGCATCTGGACGAGCCTCGTCTACTGCGGGGTTTTCCTGCTGTCCGTGGTGGTGCGCCGGCCGCTGGCCGGGGTGGTCTGGAACCTGCTCAACGGCACCGGCCAAGCCTGGCGCAAGGACAAGTACTCCCGCTTCGGCTACGACGTCGCGACGCTCGCCATGGCCGCGATCTTCGCCGCCCGTTTCGTCGTCCAGCGGTGGCTCTACCAGGAGGACTACACCGGCTGGCTCGCGTTCGCGAAGCTCGCGATGGGCTACCCGCTCTACGCCCTCGGCCTGCTGGTCGTGGTCTGGGCGGTGCGCCGGTCGGACAAGCGGCTCAAGCTGCTCGCCGAGTCCGCCCCGCCGCCGGAGACCGACGCCGAGATCGAGGCCAGACTCCGCGAGAAGTACGCCCAGACGCAGAAGACCCCGGTCACCGAGCCCTGACCCCGCGTCGCGCCCTGTCTTGCGGTCCCTGAAGGCCACCTTCACGGCGTAATACGCCGTGAAGGTGGCCTTCAGGGGCAATCAGCGGCGGCGGAGCCCGTCGAGAAGTCCGGCTCGTTGTTCCACCGTCAGGTGCCGGTAGGCCCGTGACGCCACCCGATCGGTGACGGTCTCGATGCGCTTCCTCAGGGGATCGTCGTCGGTCAGGGCGCGGACTGCGTCCGCCGTCAGCCCCTCCGCGAGCCAGGCGGCGGCGTGTGCGTCGGCGCGGTGGTGCCGCAGTGCGAAGAGCGCTTCGAACAGCCGCGATTCCCTACTTTCGTCGGGACTTGCCGCGGCCATCCCCGCGAAAACCGGGCCCTCCGAAGGTCCCGTGCCCGCGACCGCGGCTTCGGCGAGTTCGAGCACTTCGTCCGGTTCGTCCCGGAGCCGGGTCGTTGTTTCGGTTTCGAGCCCGCTCAGCCGGTTCAGTTCCACGGCCATCGACTGGGCGGTGACGCAGGCGTCCGCGGCGTCGAAAGCCGTCCGCAGGGACGCGGTCATGGCGTCGCTGCGGGTGTGCGACAGCAGGTCCAGCCCCTCGGCGAACCGGCGTCTGGCCAGTGTCCAGTCACCCGCGTCGTACGCGCACACCCCGGCCGCTTCCACGAACAGGTGACGGCCGGGATGGGTGGGTTCCAGCTCGGACAGGCAGACCGCCAGCTCCGCTTCGGCGAGTTCGAAGCGGCCCTGCGCCGCGTGGACGGAGGCCAGTTCCTTGGTCACCAAGCGTAGCTGCACCGGCGTCGCGGCGGCTTTCGCCGCCGAGAGTTCCGCTTCGGCGAGCTCACAGCGGCCCAGGAGCAGGGCGGAGCTCCCGGTCACCAACCGGTCGTGGTACCCCATCCGTGGTTCGCCGAGTGCCTTGTCGAGCCACGCCGCGGCCTGCGCCGGGTCGCTGAAGACCTGGTGCAGGGTCTCGGCGTCGAACTCGATCCGGGGATCAGTAGCCAAGTGCCGTCCGGATCTCCGGTTCCACGTCGGAGGTGGCCACGAACAGCAGTTCGTCGCCCGGCTCCAGGGGGTCCTCCGGGGTCGGGATGATGACCCGGTCCCCGCGCAGGATGGTCACCAGCGCGGCGTCGCGCGGCAGATTGAGCTCACTGACCGGCTTCCCCGCCAGTGGCGTCTCCTCCGGGAGGGTGAGTTCCACGAGGTTCGCCTGGCTCTGCCGGAACGTCATCAGCCGCACCAGGTCGCCGACGGTGACGGCCTCCTCGACCATCGCCGCGAGCATCCGCGGGGTCGAGACGGCCACGTCGACGCCCCAGGCGTCGTTGAACAGCCACTCGTTGGCGGGGTTGTTGACCCGCGCCACCACCCGGCGCACCGCGAACTCGGTCTTCGCGAGCAGTGACACGACCAGGTTGGCCTTGTCGTCACCGGTGGCCGCGATCACGACGTCGCACTGCTCGATCCCGGACTCCTCCAGTATCGACACCTCGCACGCGTCCCCGAGCACCCAGTCGGCCTGCTCGACGATCGACGGCTCGAACTGGTCGGCCTCGCGCTCGATGAGCATCACCTGGTGACGCCCGTCGATCAGCTCGGTGGCGATCGAACGGCCGACGGCCCCGGCGCCGGCAATCGCGACCCGCATCAGTTCTCCTCTTCCGGCGCGCTCTGCGCGATGCTGCTGACCTCGTTGACGGTGCCCGAGCGCGCGGCCATGTAGACCATGTCGTCGGCCTGCAGCACCGCCTTGTGGTCGGGCAGCACGGCTGTCCCGAACCGCATGATGAACGCGACTCGCGCGCCGGTGGCCTCCTGCAGGCTCCGCACGCTGTGCCCGAACCAGCCCTCGTGCAGCGGCAGCTGGATCAGCGCCACGCTGCCCGAGGGATCCCGCCACGCCGACGACACGCCGTCGGGCAGGAGGGTCCGGAGGAACCGGTCGGTGGTCCAGGGCACGGTCGCCACCGTCGGGATGCCCAGGCGCTCGTAGACCGCCGCGCGCTTGTGGTCGTAGATCCGCGCCACGACGTGCTCGACGCCGAAGTTCTCCCGCGCGACACGCGCGGAGATGATGTTGGAGTTGTCGCCGCTCGACACCGCCGCGAAGGCCCCGGCCCGCTCGATCCCGGCCTCGATCAGCACCTGCCGGTCGAACCCGACGCCGACGACCTGCTGACCGCGGAAGTCGCTGCCGAGCCGCCGGAACGCCTGCTGGCTCTTGTCGATGACCGCGACCTCGTGGCCAAGACGCCCCAGCGCCGCGGCCACGGATGCGCCGACCCGGCCGCATCCCATGATCACCACGTGCACGCCTTGCCTCCTCATGTCGATCTTGGTGTGGGGTTCACCCGTCCGCAGGTACCCCGCGACACACCAGCGCCGAACCTACCGTGTTTCTCGTACCGTTACGCTCTTGCGGTGTCGAAGTTTCCGACCGTGCTGAAGAGGCTGGTCCTGGGTCGTCCGTTCCGTAGTGACCGGCTGTCCCACACGCTGCTGCCCAAGCGCATCGCGCTGCCGATCTTCGCGTCCGACGCCCTGTCCAGCGTCGCGTACGCGCCCGAAGAGATCTTCCTGACGCTCAGCGTGGCCGGTCTTTCCGCGTACGCGTTCGCGCCCTGGATCGGCGTCGCCGTGGCGCTGGTCATGCTGGTCGTGGTCGCGTCGTACCGGCAGAACGTGCACGCCTATCCCAGCGGCGGCGGTGACTACGAGGTCGCCGGGACCAACCTGGGCGGCAAGTTCGGCCTCACCGTGGCCAGCGCCCTGCTGGTGGACTACGTCCTCACGGTCGCGGTGTCCACTTCGTCCGGTGTGGCGAACATCGGCTCGGCGATCCCGTGGGTGGCCCAGCACAAGGCGATCACGGCGGCGGTCATCGTCGCGGTGCTGGCCGCGCTGAACCTGCGGGGCATCCGCGAGTCGGGCAAGGCGTTCGCGATCCCGACCTACGGTTTCATCGTCGGTATCTTCGTCATGGTCATCTGGGGCCTGTTCGAGGCACTGACGGGCACCCAGATGCGTGCCGAGAGCGCCGGGTTCGAACTGCACGCCGAGTCCTCTTTGACCGGTTTCGCCTTCGTCTTCCTGATTCTCCGGTCATTCTCCTCCGGTGCCGCCGCGCTGACCGGGGTCGAGGCGATCAGCAACGGCGTCCCGGCGTTCCAGAAACCGAAGTCGAAGAACGCCGCGTCGACGCTGCTGCTGATGGGTGTGCTCGCGGTGACGATGCTGATCGGCATCATCACCCTGGCGATCATCACCAAAGTGAACTTCGCGGAGGACCCGGCCCGGCAGCTGGTCGGCGCGCCCGCCGGGTACGAGCAGAAGACGATCGTCGCGCAGATCGCGCAGGCCGTCTTCGCGGGCTTCCCGCCGGCGTTCTACTACATCTCGTTCTCGACCGGCATCATCCTGCTGCTGGCCGCGAACACCGCGTTCAACGGCTTCCCGGTGCTCGGCTCGATCCTCGCCCAGGACCGCTACCTCCCGCGTCAGCTGCACACCCGCGGCGACCGGCTCGCGTTCTCCAACGGCATCCTGTTCCTGGCCGTGTTCGCCCTAATGCTGATCTTCGCCTTCGACGCCGAGGTCACCCGGCTGATCCAGCTCTACATCGTCGGCGTGTTCGTGTCGTTCACGGTGAGCCAGGCGGGCATGATCCGGCACTGGAACCGCTTGCTGTCCAAGGAAACGGACCCGACGGCGCGGCGGCGGATGCGCCGCTCGCAGACGGTCAACGCGGTCGGCCTGACGATGACCGGCGTCGTGCTGGTCATCGTGCTGATCACGAAGTTCCTGCTCGGCGCCTGGATCGCGATCGCGGCGATGGTGGCGATCTTCGTGCTGATGACCGCCATCCGTAAGCACTACGACCGGGTGGCCGAGGAACTGGCCGAACTGGACACGGCGCCGGCGGTGCTGCCTTCGCGCAACCACGCGATCGTGCTGGTGTCCAAACTGCACCGGCCCACCCTGCGGGCACTGGCCTACGCCAAGGCCGTCCGGCCCGACGTGCTCGAGGCGGTGACGGTGAACGTCGACGACGCCGACACCCGCAGGCTCGTCGCCGACTGGGACAAACACGGCTTCAAGGTGCCGCTGAAGGTGGTCGAGTCGCCGTATCGCGAGATCACCAAGCCGGTGCTGGACTACGTGAAGCGCGTGCGCGGCGACAATCCGCGCAACGTCGTCACCGTGTTCATCCCGGAGTACGTCGTCGGGCACTGGTGGGAGCAGGTCCTGCACAATCAGAGCGCGCTGCGGCTCAAGGGCAGGCTGCTGTTCCAGCCCGGCGTGATGGTCACCAGCGTGCCGTGGCAGCTGGAGTCCTCGGAGAAGGCCGCCGCCCGAGACCGCCGGGCCCGACCGGCCGCCGGTGACGTGCGGCGGGGTTTCACGCCCTCGGGCGTGCTGAAGAAGGCCGAGCCCGCCCCGGGCCCGGCCAAGACTGCCGCGGGCAAGCCCGCGGAGAAGGACAAAGCTGAATGAGCACCGAAAGCTGGCTGGGCCGCACCCTCGAACTCGAGGTCGGTGCGGTCGCCCACGGCGGGCACTGTGTGTCCAGAGTGGACGGCCGGGTGGTGTTCGTGCGGCACGGCCTGCCGGGAGAGCAGGTGCTGGCGCACATCACCGAGGACAAGGGCGGCTCGTTCTGCCGCGCCGACGCGGTCGAGGTCCTCAAGCCCTCGCCCGAGCGCGTCGAGCCACCGTGCCCGCTCGCGGCGCCGGGGGAGTGCGGCGGCTGCGACTGGCAGCACGCGAAGCCCTCGTACCAGCTTGAGCTGAAGGCGGCGATCGTCGCGGAGCAGCTCAAGCGGCTCGCGGGTATCGAGCGTGAGGTCGTCGTCGAGGCGCTTGAAGGCGGCCCGCTGGACTGGCGCAGCCGCGTCCGGCTGGTGGCGGGCAAGGACGGGCGCGCCGGGTTCCGCGCGCACCACAGCCACCAGGTGATCGCGCTCGACGACTGCCCGATCGCGGTGCCCGGCGAGCTCGACGAGGTGCTGGCCCGCAAGTGGCGGCCCGGCAGCGAGCTCGAAGTCACCAGCGACGGCGAAGGCCGCACGCACGTCCGCGAACTGGCGACGGTGAAGGGCAAGGTCCGGGCCCGCCAGCTCAGCGGCGGCGTCGCGATGCAGCACGCGGCAGGCCGCGACTGGCGCCTCGACGCGCACGGCTTCTGGCAGGTCCACCCGGCCGCGGCGGGCACGCTCGCCGCCGTCGTCGCGGAGTGGGCCGAAGCCCCGCTCGGCGGCCGTGCCTGGGATCTGTACGCGGGCGTCGGCCTGTTCGCCTCGGTGCTGGCCGAGCAGGTCGGGCCCGAGGGCAGCGTGCTGGCCATCGAGTCCGGCAGGCGCGCGGTCGCCGACGGCCAGGAGAACCTGGCGGACCTCCCGCAGGTCCACTGGCACGCGAGCCGCGTCGAGCACGCGCTGGCCGACGCCACCAAGCCGGTCGACGTGGTCGTCCTCGACCCGCCCCGCAAGGGCGCGGGCAAGGCGGTCGTCGAGTCCATTGTAGAGGGTGCGCCGGACAGGATCGTCTACGTGGCCTGCGATCCCGCCGCCCTGGCCCGCGACATCGCCATCTTCGCGGAGCACGGCTACGGCCTTTCGGACCTGCGCGCGTTCGACGCCTTCCCGATGACCCAGCACGTGGAGTGCGTGGCACTGCTTCAGTAGTCGCGCTTCCGGACTTGACGGTCCCTGAAGGCCACTGTGTCCCCAAAGGCCCGTCGCCTCGTCGGCGACGGGCCTGACGGCGTTTTACGCCGTCATGGTGGCCTTCAGGGACAGCGATGCCAAGACGGGCCCGGCGAGGGGCCGTTCCGTCTAGGCTGGGGGCATGACCGAGTCGAGGCGGGGTTCCGGCGAAACGCCGGAGGAGCTGGCAGATGCGTTGCGGGCCAAGGCCAGGAGTGCCGCCACCACGGCGTTGCGCGCAGGACTGGAAGACGTCGAGGATCGCTACGGTCAGCACTTCGCCGACGAGGTCGCCGCGCTGATCGACGTCGACGACGTGTTCGCCGGCCTGGCCGATCCGGTCGCGGCCCGCCGCGGCCACCAGGGCGAGGACGACGACGGGCCGTACGAGTTCAAGTCGCTGACCGGTTTGTAGGGGTCACTTCCGCCAGTCGTAGCTGAGGACGGGCGGGTGGTCGGAACCCTTCGTGACGGTGAGGTAGTCGTGGGGGTGCGCGGCGGCGTACCGGGTCATCTCGTTGTACATCCGGTCGCGCATGCCGACGTCCTGCACCTCGATCGTGGCCCGCTGGCCCAGCTCATTGGGGTGCACGTTCGGGTCGGTGCGGATCGCCAGGTTCCAGAAGTGCCGCTTGTCGGTGCCGTCCGCGCCCTGGCCGTCGTTGGTGAAGTAGACCTCGTCGGTTCTCTTGTTGTAGATCTGCTGGGTCACCTTGATCTGGTCGTCACCCTTGGCGGCGTCGAAGTGCCCGTTGTTGTTCGGCGAGTCGCTGGTATACAACCCGACTTCGCCGCCGAACGCCTGGCCGAACCCGTAGCCGCCCTTCCACAACTCCAGCCGGTACGTCTTCCCGGTCTTGGGGTCGGTGAACTCCATGTTGTCGCCATCGGCGCCGGTGTCGTCGAGGCGCATACCGCCGATCCGCCCCAGCTTGTCGTAGAGGTCGCGCCAGCCGAGGTAGCTCTGCATCGAATGCTCGCCGGTGGTGTAGAAGCCGCCGTCCTTGACGTACTTGAAACCGAGGTAGTCGTAGATCTTCTGCGCGACCTCGGGATTCTGCATGATCTTGTCCCAGTCGCCGTGCAACAGGGCGTTCCTCAGCTCCGGGTTCTTCGCCACCAGCGCGGCGAGGCCGGGCAGTTCGCGGAGCATGATCGCGGCGATCTCGGCCTTGCTGCGCTTCTCGGAGCCCGCGAGCTCCCACACCCGGCCCGTCTTGTTCCGGAGCTTCTGGCCCTCGATGAGCAGGACCGCGTCGTAGGTGGTGGTCACCCGCTCCAGGTCGGCCAGCAGGACGAGGGCCTCGGCCTTGACGAGCTTGTCCTTCGCCCAGGCGACGGCGAGGTCGACCTTGCGGAGCCCGAAGCCGTGCCAGCCGCTGTCGAGCTTCGTCTGCAGACCGTCGGCGTCGGCGCGCTTGTTCCGGGCTTCCTGCTGAGCCTTCGCCAGCGCGTCGCGGATCACCTCGAACGATTTGGCCGACTCCTCGAGGTCCTCGGCCTGTTCGTCGCGGTTCTTCTTGAACGCCTCCAGTGACGTGAGCGCCGCTTCGCCGGTCCCGCCGTGCCAGCCCTCGCTCAGCTGGACGCGCACGCTCTCCAGCAGGGACTTGGTGTCCTTGATCATTTCCTTGGTGGCCCGGCAGGCGCGGGCGCGGTCGTCCAGCTCGGTGGTGCTGCCCTTTTCCACCTGGTCGGCGAGCTCGTGGATCTTGTCGAAAATCGCCGTCACCGGTCAATCCGTTCGAGGCCGCTGTCCAGGGCTTTCAAGAAGGCGTCGCGTGCTTGTGCGTCGGTGCCGTGATAGCTCTTCGCGGCGGTGTTGATGCTTTCGACCAGGTTGTCGACCTGCTGCTGTGCTGCGTCCAGGTCTTCCGTCCTGGTCAGCAGCCAGACGTCGTAGTCGCCAGCGAAGCCGCCGGCCCGAGCCGTGCTTCCGACGTTCGGCGACCCCTCCGCGGAAAGCGTCGGGTGCTTCCCCGCGGCGAGCTTGGCGGCCGCGTTTTTGATGTCCGCGACGTCGACTTCGAAACCCACCGGACTTCCTCTCCGTCGGGCCACTCTGCGCGAGTGACATGCCTGTCGGCGATGTAACAGCATGCCACACCTGGGACGTCGGGGGACCGCTGTCGGTTCCCTGGCCACTGGCCGAAACCGGACAAGTCCCGGGGAGTGTCCCGCAGGTCATCGGGGCAGAGGACGATCGCGGCGATGGTGCGTTCAGCCTGGTGGTAAGCAGCGCGTTTCGCTCGATCCGGTGGTGGCCCGCGGTGGCGTTGCGTTTCCGCATCGTGTTGTCTTCGGGTGAGTTCAGAGCAATCAATGTCAGGACAAGAATGGCTCCCGGAAGTGTGTCCCGAGGCTTTAATCGGCTAAGAACGCGTCTGAGAACTGTCGCAGCAGCCGCCGCTCGAAGCCTCGGGTGCCTGTCCTTCGAAGCCGCCTACCCTCCACAAAGGACGAAAAGTCTACCCATTCGCCCGTTTCGTACCGCCATGACCGTTTTATGCGTGCCCCTGAAGGCCACCATGACAGCGTTAAACGCCGTGAAGGCTCCCATCAGGGCAAGGGCCGCGGTCATTGCGGCGGAACCGGCACTATCACGATTGTCGAGGACTGATGGTACATCCGACAACGCTGGTGCCGGAGATCGCCGAGCAGGACTTCACCTATCGCAACGGCCGCACCGAGGTGATCTTCACCGCGCCCTATCCGACCGAAGGGCCGGTGTGCGCCAGGGATGCTGCTGGGCGGCAAGTCCTGATGTTCATGTACGCGCACTTCGTCTTCTGCTGGGCCGAAGGTGCCGCGTGTGTCCACGTCGGTCATGGGACGCTCGGCGGGGCGAGGGCGACGCTGTGGACTGATGTCAAGATCAGCGGAAAGTGGTGTGGTGCCGTGCTTGCCGCCTTCGGGCAAGCATGGACGCGGGCGCATCTGGCCCGCTTCGCCAGGTGAGTGGGAGCCCTGTCAGACAAAGGCGGATGTCCTGTGAGGTTGTCGTCGTGCGGCACGCGGAGTCCGTGGTGCCGAGCCCCGGTGGGCCTGACGACTTGAACCGCCCGCTGACGGCGCGGGGGAGGGCTGCCGCCGAGAAGCTGGCGAACGAGCTGATGGCGTTGGAGCCGACGGCCGTTGTGTCGAGCCCCTCTCTGAGGGCGTTGCAGACCGTGTCGCCGGTCGCCGAGCTGGCGGGGCTCGAGGTTTTCACCCGGTGGGAGTTGCGCGAGTGGGATTCGGGGGTGGAGCCCTCGCCGGGTTACGCGGTGCACTACGCGCGGAGCTGGGCCGACCCGGATCTCGTTCGTGCGGGCGGGGAAAGCCTGCGGCAGTTGACGGACCGGGCGGTCGCCGCGGTGGACGGCCTGGCCGAGCGGTATGCGGGCGGTGTGGTGATCGTCGGTAGCCATGGGACGTTCGTGGCGCGGCTGCTGGGCGCTTGCGGCGTCGAGGTCGACTGGCCGTTTTCGCGGGACATGCCGATGCCCGCCGTCTATCGGCTGTGGCCCGGTCGGTGAATACGTGTCAGGGGCCGCGACGGCCTCCCCGGGGAGGCCGCCGCGGGCCTGGTGTCAGAGCGACGCGTACAGGGCTTCCTCGAAGTCGCTGTACATCTTCATCGCCTCCGGAGTGACGAACGGCAGGAAATTGCTGTAGATCGACGCGCAGATCCCGGTCGTGCGGTCGATCCAGAAGTGGGTGTTGCACAATCCCGCCCAGGCACCGGAGCCGGCGCGGCGGTGGCCGGGCACGTCCTCGGTGTTGAGCAGCAGGCCGTAGCCCCACTTGCAGCCTGGGCCCGCCGAGAACGAGCCGCTCGACGCCGGGTCGGCGGTCGGGATGGTCTCCGGGAAGTCCAGTTCGCCGATCTGGTTGGTGAACGCCGCGTCGACCGTCTCCTGCCGCAGGATCCGCACGCCGTCGAGCTCGCCGCCGCGCAGCAGCGCGCGTTCGAACTTGATGTAGTCGTGGGGGGTCGAGTACAGCCCGTGGCCGGCCGCCCACCAGTCCGGGGCCTGGTTGAGGATCTCCCCGGCGGAGACCCAGTCGCCGTCCTCGCCCTTGACATGCACCGGGGTGCAGCCGGCGCGCTGTTCGTCGTTCATCAGGAACGTGGTCTCGTCCATGCCCAGCGGCCCGGTGATGCCGTCCTTCACCGCGACGTCGAGGGTGACGCCGGCGACCGCCTCGACGACCTTGCCCAGCCAGTCGGTGTTGATGCCGTAGTTGTACTTCGTGCCCGGGTCCGCGACCAGGGGCGCGGTGAAGCTCTTACCTGATCCGGCGACCACGTTCGGCACGCCGGTGGCGGCCTCCCAGCGCACCAGTTCGTCGTTCCAGAACCAGTAGCCCAGCCCGGCGGTGTGCGTGATCAGCTGCTTCACCGTGGCGCGGCTCGCCGGGGGCCGCAGCCGTGGCGTGTCACCGTCGAACCCGTCGATCACCTGGAGATCGGCGAACTCGGGGCGGTAGGTGTCGACGGGCGCGTCCAGGTCGAGCGCGCCCTTCTCCGCCTGCTGGAGGGCGACCGTGGTGGCGACCATCTTGGTCATCGACATGATCCGGAAATGGGTGTCGAGCCCCGCCGCGTCCGTCCCGCCGACCTCGCGAGGGCCCGCCGCGCCCTCGTAGAACACTCCGTCCCGGTTCGCGGCGATGGCCGCGACCTGGGGAACCGCACCGGACTCGACCGCTTCGCGCAAAACCTCGTCGATCGTACTCACCGAAAACCTCCGTTGGCCTGTTGCCGACCCGCGGCACGGCCGACGTCAGGGCACGCCCGGTAAGGCCCCGACCCGCACTACTGTGTCGCGGATCACTTTCGACACATTGCCAGTCAGGGTCGCACCACCTGTCGCGCATGGCAACGAGACAGGTCCAGTCGAGTGACAGCGGTGACGGAAAACCGGCTGCGGTCGTGGCGTGCCCGAGCGTCGATGGTCAGCGGGTCTTCGCGTCCTCCTTGATCAGGTCGGCGCACTTCTCACCGATCGCCATGGTGGTGATGCACGGGTTCACCGCTACGAGGAACGGCATCGCCGAGCCGTCGGCGACCCGCAGGCCCTCGACGCCGCGCACGCGCAGCCGCTCGTCGAGCACGGCCAGCGGGTCGCCGTCGGCGCCCATCTTCGCGGTGCACGCCGGGTGGTAGACGGTGTTGTGCGTCTTGCGCAGGTAGTCGGCGATCTCGTCGTCGGACTTCGCGTCCCTGCCCGGCGCGAGTTCGATGCCCGCCCACTCGTCGAGCGCGGGCTGTTCGGCGATCTTGCGCGCCAGCTTGATGCCGTGGGTCATCACGCGGATGTCGTGCTCGTCGGAGAAGTACCGCGGATCGACCTTCGGTTTGTCGCGGAAGTCCCTGGTGCGCAAGCGAACCGTGCCGGTGGAGCGGCTGCGGGTGACGTTCGGAGTCAGGCAGAAGCCGTTCTCCGTGGTCGGATAGCCGTGCCGCAGGGTGTTCATGTCGAACGGCACCGACCCGTAGTGGAACATCAGGTCAGGCCGGTCGAGCCCGGCCTCGGTGGTGGTGAAGATGCCGATTTCCCACCACTGCGTCGATTCGGTGACCATCGGCTGCAGCGCGTCCCACTGTATGACGCCCTCGGGGTGGTCCTGCAGGTTCTCGCCGACGCCGGGGGAGTCGACGAGCACCTCGACGCCGACTTCGCGCAGGTGCTCCGCGGGCCCGATGCCCGACAGCATCAGCAGTTTCGGCGTGTCGATCGCGCCGGAACTGACGATCACCTCCCGCCGCGCCTTCAGTTCCACGCTGTGGATCAGGTCGTCGCTGAGGTACTCGACGCCGGTGCAGCGCTTGCCCTCGAAGGTCAGCCGCTTGGCTCGCGCCTCGGTGAGGAGGTGCAGGTTCGGGCGCTGCCCGATGATCGGGTGCAGGTAGGACACCGACGCCGACGAGCGCGTGCCGTCCTCGCGGGCGTTGATCTGGAACCAGTTCGCGCCGTGCGTCACGGTCTTGCCGGAGTTGAACTCCGTGGTCGGGATCCCGGCCTGCGCGCAGGCCCGCAGCAGCGCGACGCCCGTCGGGTCATGCGGCGGCACCGAGCGGATGGTCACCGGGCCGGACCGGCCGTGGTGCTCGCCGGGCCCGTCGTTGGTCTCGAGTCGCTTGTACAGCGGGAAAATGTCCTCGCTCGACCAGCCGGTCAGCCCGCGTGACGCCCATTCGTCGAGGTCTTCGGCGGGCGCCCAGAAGGCGATGCACGAGTTGTGCGAGGAGCAGCCGCCGAGCACCTTGGCACGCGCGTGGCGCAGGAACGAGTTCCCGGACTCCTGCGGCTCGACCAGGTAGTCCCAGTCGTAGCCGGATTCCAGCAGGCCCATCCACCTCGTCAGTTCCAGCACCGCCAGATCGTCCACATCGGACGGTCCGGCCTCGAGCAGGGCGACGGTGACGTCCGGGTCCTCCGAAAGCCGGGCCGCGACGACCGAACCCGCTGTCCCGCCGCCGACGACGATGTAGTCGAACTCCGCAGTCACTGCGCTGTTGTCCCTTCGCCGGGCGGGGCGACGCGGTGTCCCGCGTGATCGGCGAGCACCCCCACCTTGTGTCGTTGCACGAACCAGTAGTAGGCGAACCCGCCGATGGCGAACACGGCCACGAACAGCACCGAGCTCCACTTCAGGTACCAGTGATACGGCGGGGCCGCGTTGTAGATCTCGTTGCGGGGCCAGGCGAGGTTGATCGTCATCCCGATGCCCCACAGGACCGCGACGACGTTCACCGGCAGGCCCCAGCGGCCGAGGGAGAACCGGCCCGCTGGGGTGTCCTTGCGCGGCCACTGCCCCTTGAACCGCTTGAGCAGCAGCGGCACGGTGACCAGGAGGTAGGCCACGTAGATCAGGATGATCGCCAGGCTGGTGACCGCGGAGAAGATCTGCGAGGAGTTGATGTTCACCGCCAGCAGCGCGATCGCGATGATCCCGATGAGCACCGCGGGCAGCACCGGCGTGCCGGTCTTCTTGTTGACCTTGGCGAGTTTCGAGCCGCCGGGGAGCGCGTTGTCCCGCGCCATCGCGAACGCGATGCGGATGGCGGCGGTGTGCACGGCGAGCACGCACACCGTGATCGCGATGAACACGACGAACAGGAACATCCGGCCGATCGTGCCGCCGAGCGCGTCGGTGAGCACGAACTGCAGGCCGATCGTGCCGAGCTCGGGGGCGTTGATGTTCCCGACGGCCATCAGCGCGAACAGGATGATGAGCCCGCCGAGCACGAACGACGCGATCAGCGCCCGCAGGATCGCCTTGGGCGCGTTGGTGTGCGGATCCTTGGACTCCTCGCCGAGCGACGCGGCGGTGTCGAACCCGTACATGACGTACGAGGACGCGATCGCCGCGATCAGGAACGCGCCGAGGTAGCCGCCCGCGTGGCCGTCCCCGGTGCCCAGGGTCTCGGTCACCACGCTCGGGCCTCGGGTGAAGTGCGCCGCCAGGAAGATCACCAGCAGGACCGCGAAGAGCAGTTCGATGAACACCCCGGCGCTGTTGATCCTGGCCATCAGCTTGACGCCGAACGCGTTGACGAAGGTGGTGAACACGATCAGCAGGGACGCCAGCAGGACGCCGTTGGCGGCGTCGCTGGTGCCGGTGCCGTCGCCGATGACCTGGAAGAACGACGAGATCTGCGGCAGCGTCCGCTGATACGCCAGTGCCGTCGCCGAGATCGAGACGATCGACGCCAGCAGCATCATCCAGCCCGCCATCCAGGCGACGTGGGAGTTGCTGAGCTTCTTCGCCCAGTTGTAGATCGAGCCCGCCACGGGGTACTGGGCGGCGAGCTCGGCGAAGCTCAGCGCGACCATCAGCTGGCCGGCGAACACCAGCGGCCACGACCACCAATAGGCCGGGCCGCCCTCGGAAAGGCCGAGGTAGGAGAGCTGGAACACGCCCGTCAGCACGGAGATGTAGCTGATCCCGGCGGCGAAGGTGTGGAAGCTGCCGAGTGTTCGCTTGAGCTGGTTGGTGTAACCGAAGTCGTTGAGTTCCTGATCGCTGGTGTCGGCGCTCACGGGTGGTCCTTTCGGTTGTTCACGATCGGACTACCTACCGGCGGGCTCCCCATCGAACCAGTACTGCGGGCCTGGTTTGAGGTTCTGGTAGACGTGCTTGACCTCGGTGTACTCGGCCAGTCCGGTCGGGCCCAGCTCGCGGCCGAACCCGGACTGCTTGAACCCGCCCCATTCGGCCTGCGGCAGGTAGGGGTGGAAGTCGTTGATCCACACGGTTCCGTGCCGTAGCCGGTTCGCGACGCGCTGTGCGCGCGAGGCGTCGTTGGTGAACACCGCGCCCGCCAGCCCGTAGTGGGTGTCGTTGGCGATGCGGACGGCGTCGTCCTCGTCGGTGAACGTCTCGACCGTGAGCACCGGGCCGAAGGATTCGTCGACGACGGCGCTGCTGCCCTGCTTCACGTGATCGAGAATCGTCGGGAGGTAGTAATGCCCCTTCGCAAGTGCTGCGTCGTCGGGGCGCTTTCCGCCGGTGCGCAGGACCGCGCCTTCGGCCAGCGCGGCCTCCACATAACGCTCGATCTTCGCCAGATGGGCGGCGGAAATGAGCGGCCCGGTCTCGGCGTGCTCGTCGAACGGGCCGCCCAGGCGGATCAGCTCGGCCCGGCGGACCAGCTCGTCGACGAACCGGTCGTGCCACTCCTCCTGCACGATCAGCCGCGCGCCCGCCGAGCAGACCTGGCCGGAGTGCAGGAAGATCGCGGTCAGCGCGTAGTCCACCGCGGTTTCGAAGTCCGCGTCGGCGAACACCACGTTCGGATTCTTGCCGCCGAGCTCCAGCGCGACCTTCTTGACCGTGGCCGCCGCGGTGGCGGCGATGACCTTGCCGGTGGCGAGGCCGCCGGTGAACGAGACCAGGTCCACGTCCGGGTGCTCCGACAGGGGCGCACCCGCCTGGGGACCGGCGCCGAGCACCAGGTTGCCCACGCCCGCGGGCAGACCGGCCTCTTCCAGGAGCTTCATCAGCATGATCGACGTGTGCGGCGTCAGCTCGCTGGGCTTGAGCACGAAGGTGTTGCCCGCGGCCAGCGCCGGGGCGACCTTCCAGATGGTCTGCAGCAGCGGGTAGTTCCACGGCGAGATCAGCCCGCAGACCCCGACCGGCTCGTGCACGATCCGGCTGAAGGCGTCCGGGTTGCCGGTGTCGACCACGCGGCCGGCGTCGTTGGCCGCGAGCTTGCCGAAGTAGCGCAGGCAGGCCGCGATGTCGGCCATGTCATAGCGGCTTTCGACGAGCCGCTTGCCGATGTCGAGCGATTCGGCCTTCGCGAACGCCTCGGCGTCGCGGTCGAGCAGGCCGGCCACCTTCAGCAGGAGGTCGCCGCGCTCGGCGGCGGGGGTGGCGGACCAGTGGCCGGCGTCGAAGGCTTTCCTGGCGGCCGCGATGGCGGCTTCGGTATCCGCCCTGGTTCCCTCGTCGACCGTCGCGACCAGGGAACCGTCCGCCGGACAGCGGATCTCCCGCTTGCCGCCTTCGCGGGCTTCGGCCCACTTGCCGTCGATGTAGAAATCCGCCATCAAGCCTCTTCCGCTAGGGCTCACGCTCAGTCGTCGAGCTACGATTATCCAGGCCTCGGACGGCCGCCGCCAGTTCACGGGAGAGGGGCGGGCCGTTCGGTGATGTGACACACCGTTCCCGCCGCCACGGTAGTGGCATGGCGGTCCTCCGTAGACTGACCGGAGCGCTGCGAGAGAGATACGAAGCGAGACAGGCGAGGTGGAGTGTGACGATGCTGGAGTCCGTACACGGACCGGCTGACTTGAAGCGGATGGACGCCGAACAGCTGGAGCAGCTGGCCGAGGAGATCCGGGACTTCCTCGTCGAGAAGGTCCGCCTCGCCGGCGGGCACCTCGGCCCGAACCTCGGTGTGGTCGAGCTGACGATGGCCCTGCACCGCGTGTTCGACTCCCCGCGTGACGCGATCGTCTGGGACGTCGGTCACCAGGCCTACGTGCACAAGATCGTCACCGGCCGCCACGACGGCTTCGGCAAGCTGCGCCAGCTGGGCGGGCTCACCGGCTACCCGTCCCGCGCGGAGAGCGAGCACGACCTCGTCGAGAGCAGCCACGCCTCCGCCGCACTGTCCTATGTGGATGGTCTGGCGAAGGCGTTCGAGCTGTCCGGCGGGGGGCGCCACGCGATCGCCGTCGTCGGCGACGGCGCGCTGACCGGCGGCATGTGCTGGGAGGCGCTCAACAACATCGCCGCCAACCGGCAGCGCCCCGTCGTCATCGTGATCAACGACAACGGCCGCTCCTACTCGCCGACCATCGGCGGCCTCGCCGACCACCTCGCGTCGCTGCGCCTGCAGCCCGGCTACGAGCGGCTCCTGGACGGCGGGCGCGAGATCCTCCGGCACACCCCGGTCGTCGGCAAGCCGATCTACGCGGCGCTGCACGCGGCGAAGGCCGGGATCAAGGACGCGCTCAGCCCGCAGGCGATGTTTTCCGACCTGGGCCTGAAGTACCTCGGCCCGATCGACGGCCACGACCTCGACGCGCTGGAGAAGGCCTTCCAGGGCGCGCGTGCCTTCGGCGGCGCGGTGATCGTGCACGTGGTGACCGAGAAGGGCCATGGGTACGCGCCCGCGGTCAACAACGAGGCCGACCAGATGCACCAGACCGACCCGATCGACCCCGAGACCGGCCTGCCGCCCGCCAAGGGGCCGAGCTGGACCGGGGTGTTCGGGGACGAGCTCGTCAAGATCGGCGCCGAGCGCGAGGACGTCGTGGCGATCACCGCCGCGATGCTGCGCTCCACCGGGCTGGAGAAGTTCTCCCAGGCGTATCCGGACCGCTGGTTCGACGTCGGCATCGCCGAACAGCACGCCGTCACCTCCGCCGCCGGGCTCGCCATGGGCGGCAAGCACCCGGTGGTGGCCCTCTACTCGACGTTCCTCAACCGCGCGTTCGATCAGGTGCTGATGGACGTCGCCCTGCATAAGCTGCCGGTGACGCTGGTGCTCGACAGGGCTGGCATCACCGGTCCCGACGGCCCGAGCCACCACGGGATGTGGGATCTCTCGCTGCTCGGGATGGTCCCTGGGATGCGGGTCGCCGCACCGCGCGACGCCGCGACGATGCGTGAAGAGCTGCGCGAAGCCATCGCCGTCGGCGACGGGCCGACCGCGCTGCGGTTCTCCAAGGGCGGGGTGATCGACTCCGTCCCGGCCGTGGAGCGGATCGGCACGGTCGACGTCCTGCGCCGTCCCCAGCCCGAGGCGGGCGCCGACGTGCTGCTGGTCGTGGTGGGGGCGTTCGCCGTGCTCGGCCTCGCCGCCGCCGACCGGCTCGCCGACCAGGGCATCGGCGTCACCGTCGTCGACCCGCGCTGGGTGGTGCCCGCGCCCGCCGAGCTGGTCGCGCTGGCCGAGCAGCACAAGCTCGTCGTCACGGTCGAGGACAGCGGCCGCCACGGCGGTTTCGGCTCCGCGCTCGCGGCCATCTTCCGCGACGCGGAGTGCGACGTCCCGCTGCGCGACCTCGCGGTCCCGCAGCTCTTCCACGAGCACGGCTCGCGCGAAGAGGTGCTGGCCCGCGTCGGCCTCACCGCGCAGGACGTCGCCCGCCGCGTCACGGAGTGGGCCTCCGGGCGGCTCGGCGGCGAGCGGGCGGAGTCGCCCGAGAAGACCTCGCAGGACGACGGCCGTCGCTAGCGCGCCCGTCTACTGCCTCTGAAGGCCACCATGACGGCGTTAAACGCCGTGATGGTGGCCTTCAGGGACAGTCAGAAACGGGTCATGACGTGTTTTACGCGGGTGTACTCGGCGAAGGCGTAGGCCGAGAGGTCCTTGCCGTGCCCGGAGTGGCCGAAGCCGCCGTGGGGCATTTCGGCGACCAGCGGGCCGTGCGTGTTGATCCACACGCAGCCGAAGTCGAGCTCGGCCGAGACTCGGGCCGCGCGGCCGAGGTCGTGGGTCCAGATCGAGGACGCCAGCCCGTACGGGACGCCGTTGGGCCGGGCGAGGGCCCGGGCCGGGTCGGCGCTGACGACCGTGGGGGAGAAGAAGAACCCGCGCTCGCCCGCGGGCGAGCCGCCGGTCTCGATCCGGGCGTGCGCTGGCAGCTGTTCGAGCAGCCCGCGCACCCTGTCCAATTGCGCCGCGCTGTTGAGCGGGCCGTAGTCCTCGCCCGGGGTCTGCGCGGCCGCGATCTTGGTCAGCTCGGTGACGAACTCGTCGTGGATCGACGCGTGGACCAGCACCCTGCTGCCCGCGGTGCAGTCCTGCCCGGCGTTGTAGAACGCCGCGCCGACGATGCCCTCGGCGGCCTCGGCGAGGTCGACGTCGTCGAACACCAGCAGCGGCGCGTTGCCGCCGAGTTCGAGGTGCGTGCGCTTGAGGTCGGCCGCCGCGACCGTGGCGACGTCTATGCCCGCGCGGGTCGACCCGGTGATCGAGACCAGCTCGGTGATCGGGTGCTTCACCAGCGCCCGGCCGGTTTCGCGGTCGCCGCACAGCACGTTGAACGCGCCCCGCGGCAGGAACCCGGCCGCGACCTTGGCCAGCAGCACCGCCGTCGACGGCGTGGTCTCGGCGGGCTTCAGCACGACGGTGTTGCCCGCCGCCAGCGCCGGAGCGATCTTCCAGACGCCCATCAGCAACGGGTAGTTCCACGGTGCGATCTGCGCGCAGACGCCGATCGGCTCGCGCCGGATCACCGAGGTGTGCCCCGCCAGGTACTCCCGGCCCCGGTGCCTTCGAGCTGCCGCGCCATCCCGGCGAAGAACCGCAGCGCGCTGACGCACTCCGGGATCTCCTCCGCCAGCACGACCTGGCTGATCTTGCCGGTCTCGCGGACCTCGGCGTCGGCGAACTCCGCAGCCCGGTCCTCGACCGCGTCCGCGATCTTCAGCAGGGCCAGCTGCCGCTCCGCCGGAGTGCTCTTGCGCCACAGCCTGAAAGCCCGCTCGGCCGCCACCAGTGCCGCGTCCACATCGGACTGTTCCGAAAGGACACTGGCGCCGAACACCTCGCCGGTGTCCGGGTCGGTCAGGTCCAGGGTGCGCCCGCCCGCGGCCGGGGTTTCGCGGCCGTCGACGAAGTTGAGGACAGTCATCACTTCTCCAGGTGGGTCGGCGCGAACATCGTCAGCAGCGCGGGCACGACGACCACACTCGGCCCCGGCGTGCGCAGCGCCCCGGCCAGGTCGGCGCCCACAGTGTCCAGTGTGGACAGTTTCGCGGCCACGCCGAACGACTTCGCCAGCGCGACGAAGTCCGGGCGGGCCAGCTCGGTCGCGGTGGACCGGCCGAAAGTGCCGGTCAGGTACTCGCGCAGGATGCCGTAGCCGCCGTCGTCGACGACCAGCCAGGTGACGTCCAGGCCGTGCTGCACGGCGGTGGCCAGCTCGGCGATGCCGTACATCGCGCCGCCGTCGCCGGAAACCGCGAGCACCGGACCGCCGGTCGCCACCGCGCCGCCGAGCGCGCCGGGCAGGCCGTAGCCCAGCCCGCCCGCGCCCTGCGCGGTGTGGATCGGCGCGCCCTCGGCGTTCCACACCGACCAGGCCCAGTAGGCCGCGATCGTCATGTCCCAGTAGGTCTGGGTGCCCTCGGGCACGGCCGCGCGGATGTCCGCGAGCAGCTTGTGCTCCAGCTCGAGGTGCTGGCTGCCGAGACGTTCGCGCACCTGGCCGAGCAGCTCCGAAACCGCGGCTTCGGCGTGGCCGTCGGAGTCGCGGAACGGCACCCACTCCAGCAGCGCCTGCAGCGTGAGCTTCACGTCGGCGTGGATGCCGAGTGCGGGGTAGTTCGATTCCAGCTTGCCAAGGTCGGCCTCGACCTGGATCACCCGCCCGCGCGGGGCGAACCCGCGGTAGTTGCTGGACAGCTCGCCCAGCCCGGAACCCAGCACCAGCAGCACGTCCGCGCCGGCGAGGAACTCGGTGGTGTGCCAGTCCTCCAGCCACGACTGCGCGGACAGCTCGTGGTCCCAGGCGAACACGCCCTTGCCGCCGAAGGTGGAGACCACCGGCGCGCGCAGGGCCTCGGAAAGCGCTCGCAGCTCGGCGTGCGCACCGGACCGCAGCGCGCCGCCCCCGGCCAGGATCACCGGGTTCTTCGCCGCTCCCAGCAGGTTCGCGGCCTCGGTGACCAGCTCGGGCAGCGGGACCAGCGGCACCGGGTCCGCGGTCACCGAGGCCAGCCGCGGCAGCGAGGCGGGCGCGAGCAGGACGTCCTGGGGGATCTCGACCCACACCGGTCCGTACGGCACGGTCGCCGCGGACTCCCACGCCTCCCGCAGCGCGGTCGGGATCTGGCTGACCGTCCGGACCACGTGCACCGACTTGACCACGCCCGCGAAGCTCGCCTGCTGGTCGGGCAGCTCGTGCAGGTAGCCGTGCCGCCCGCCGCCGAGCCCGGCGACCGGGATCTGGCTGGAGATGCCCAGCACCGGCACCGAAGCCGCGCGCGACTCCTGCAGCGAGGCCAGCGTCAGCAGCGCTCCGGGGCCGGTCGAGACGATCATCGGGGTGACCGGGACAGGCCCGTCCGGGTTCGCCGCGAGCTTCGCGCGGGCGTGCCCGTCGGCGGCGAAGGCCAGGTTGTTCTCCACCCGCGAGCTGATCACCCGCAGGTCGTCCGCGCGGCGCAGGGCCTCGAACAGGCCGAGTGCGTGCTGACCCGGCAGGCCGAACACGGTTTCGGCGCCCAGCGCGCGCAACGTCTCGACGACGACGTCACCGCCGATCCGGTCCAGGTCAGTCATTCTTCACTCCCAAGCTCAGCAGGCTCACGAGGTCGTACGCCACGTGCGACGCCGCGATGGCCGTGATCTCCGCGTGGTCGTAGGCGGGCGCCAGTTCCACGACGTCCGCGCCGATGAGGTTGCAGTCCCGCAGCCCGCGCAGGATCTCCAGCAGTTCGCGGCTGGTCAGCCCGCCCGCCTCGGGCGTCCCGGTGCCGGGCGCGTGGGCCGGGTCGAGCACGTCGATGTCGACCGAGACGTAGAGCGGGCGATCGCCGATGCGCTGGCGCAGCGCGTCGACCGTCTCGTCCACCCCGCGGCGCAGGACGTCGCCCGAGGTGACGATCCCGAAGCCGAGCCGCCGGTCCTCCTCGAGGTCCCGCTTGCCGTACAGCGGGCCGCGCGTGCCGACGTGCGAGAGCGCGCTCGTGTCGAGGACGCCCTCCTCCGACGCCCGCCGGAACGGGGTGCCGTGGGTATACGGCTCGCCGAAGTAGGTGTCCCAGGTGTCGAGGTGCGCGTCGAAAAGCAGCAGCGCCACCGGGCCGTGCTTCTTCGCGGCGGCGCGCAGCAGCGGCAGCGCGATGGTGTGGTCGCCGCCGACGGTCACCAGCTTCGTGCCGTCCGCGGTGAGCGCTTCCGCTTCCTGCTGCAGGGTTTCGATCGCCTCGCCGATGTTGAACGGGTTGATCGCGATGTCCCCGGCGTCCACCACCTGGGCGGCGGCGAACGGGGAGACGTCGAGGCCGGGGTGGTACGGCCGCAGCAGACGGCTCGCCTCCCGCACCGCGGCCGGGCCGAACCGCGCGCCCGGCCGGTAGGACACCCCGGCGTCGAAGGGGACACCGACCACGGCGACGTCGGCGCGGTCGACCTGATCGATCCTCGGCAGCCGCGCGAAGGTGGCGAAGCCGGCGAACCTCGGCACCTTCGACGAGTCGACGGGGCCGATCGGGGCGGTGTGAGTCACGGGTACTGCTCCTGCTTCTTGTTGTGTGGTCAGGGAAATCAGCTGACGGCGGCCTTCGCCGCTTCTTCTTCGGCGACCGCGCTGCCGTCGAGGCGGCGCGTCCACACGGTGAGGATCTCGGCCGGGGTCCGCGGGGTGGCGAGACTGACCACCACGTAGATCACCAGGCTCGCCCCGAGTCCGAAGTAGATCGGCTCGTTGGCCTCCATGCCGAGGGTGATCATCGAAACGACGACCACGAGGGTGCCCGCGATCATCGACGCCAGCGCGCCGGGCCGCGTGCCGCGTTTCCAGAACAGCGCGCCGATGATCGCCACGAGCAGGCCACCGACCAGGATGTTGTAGGCGATGGTCAAGGCGTCGACCACGTCGTCGACGATCATCGCGATGCCGATCGCGAGGACGCCGAGCACGAAGGTGGCGATCCGGTTCCTGGTCACCTCACCCTCGCCGGACTTGCTTTTCAGGCCCAGCTTGCCGAGCAGATCGGACGTGCTGACCGTGGAACACGCGATGAGCGCGCCGCTGGCGGTGGACATCATCGCCGAGAGGGCGGCGGCGAGCACGAGCCCGCGCACGCCGGTGGGCAGCAGCCGTTCGACGATCGTGGCGAACGCGTCCTGTGCATTGCCCAGGTCCGGGTACAGCGCCTTGGCCGCGGTCCCGATCAGCGCCCCCGCGACGCCGTAGACCAGGCAGTAGACCCCGGAGATGATGCCGCCGCCGGTCGCGACGGCCGGGGTGCGCGCGGTGAACACCCGCTGCCAGATGTCCTGCCCGATGAGCAGGCCGAAGCTGTAGATCAGGACGTAGGTGAAGATCGTGGAGCCACCGATGGCGGTGAACTCGAAGTAGCTCGCGTCGAGCCGTTCGCGCATCCCGGCGAAACCGCCCGCGGAGTTGATCGCGACCGGCAGCAGGATGAAAAGGATGCCGATGGTCTTGATCACGAACTGCGCGATGTCGGTGAGCGTGATCGACCACATGCCGCCGAGCACCGAGTACAGCACCACGATCGAGCCACCGACGGCGATGCCCGCCCAGTTCGGCAGGGCGAACAGCACCTTGAAGATCGTCGCGAACGCGAGCGTCGAGGTGACCGTCAGCATGAGCGTGTAGACCCACATCACGACGCCGGAGATCGCGCTGGTGGAGCCGCCGTAGCGCAGGTCCAGCATCTCGCCGACGGTGTAGACGCGGAGTTTCACCAGCCGTCGCGCGAACACGGCGTGCAGCACCAGGATGCCGATGCCGATGGTGATCACCAGCCAGGCGCCCGAGACGCCGTAGGTGTAGCCGAGCTTGACCCCGCCGACGGTGGAGGCGCCGCCGAGCACCACCGCCGACATCGTGCCGGAGTACATGAACCAGCCCAGCCGCCGCCCGGCGACCAGGTAGTCGGACTTGGTCTTGGCCAGGCGCAAGCCGATCCAGCCGACTCCGATCATGCCCGCGATATAGAGCGCGATCACCGCGTAGTCACCGCCCACGGTGTCCTCCTCGTCTGCTGCCGGTGTTGTCCGGGTCACCGTAGGTCCGGCCGGGTCGGCACGAACATGGGAGGATTCATCCGAAGGTCCACCACCGGCAGGATGAAATGACCCAGAGTCTCGCTTTGAACGCCGACGAGGTGAATGTCCCGTTACGTGCGGTCGTCGGCAACTCGGAGCTGGCCGTCGAGGTGGTGCCGGAGAGCCTGCGGCCCGGCGCGCTCGACCGGCCGGTGCGCTGGGCGCACGTCAGCGAGCTGCGCGACCCCACGCCTTACCTGGTCGGGCACGAGCTGCTGCTCACCGCGGGGGTGAACCTGCCGGTCGAGCAGGCCGAGGTCGACCACTACGTCCGGCGGCTGCGCGAGGGCGGGGTCACCGCGCTGGGTTTCGGGCTCACCCCGTCGATGTCCGAGACGCTCCCGGCGTCGCTGCGCCGGGCGTGCGTCCGGCACGGCCTCCCGCTGCTCGTGGTCGGCCCCCGGACCCCGTTCCTCGCGATCAGCCGCGCGGTGTCCGTCGCGCTGAGCGAGGCGGGCCAGCGCGAACAGCGGCGGATCTCCGCGGCGCGGGAGGCGCTGACCAGGGCGGCGAGCGAAGGGCTCGGCGAGCTGGTGGGCGCGCTGGGGACCCGGCTGCATTGCTGGGTCGCGCTCATCGGCGCCGACGAGATCCTCGCGGCCGATCACGGCGCCCCGTCGCCGCTGCCGCCCGAGGTCCGCGAGCTGCTGGCCGCCCTGCGCACCGGCAGCGGTATCCGCAGCGCGTCCACCGAGGTCGCCGATGGCACGGTCGTGGTCGCCCAGCCGGTGTACCCCCAGGCGACCGCGTCGCACCTGCTGGTGGTGGGGCGCGACAGCCGATACGACAGCGGTGACCGGGCGATCCTCGCCGTCGGCGCCGCCCTGCTCGGACTGGTCGGCCGGGCCGGTTCGGACGCCGCCGAGCTGGGTGCCGCGGCCACCGCCCTGCTGCTCGGGCGGACCGAGCCCGAGCCGGTGACCGCGGCGCTGGTGGGCTCGGCCGACTGCCGCCTGATCGCCGGGATCGCCCACCGCCGCGGGCCCGGCGAGGTCGCCGCGCGCTACGACTGGCTGCGCGCCCGCCTTGACACCCCGCTGGTCCAGCTGCTGCCGGGGCCCCGGTTCGTCGCCATCACAGCCGCGGTTCCCCCGCTCGGCCCGCTGCGCGCGTACGGCTGGCTGGCCGTCGCGAGCGGTCCCGTCCCGGCGTCCCGGCTGCGGGACGCGACCGCCGAGGTGGAGCTGCTGCTGGACCGGGCACGGGCGCTCGGGCACCCGGTGGTGGCGTCGGACCTGGGACTCGACGCCGTCGTCTCGCCCGGCGCGGCGGAGGGGTTCGCGGCGCGGACGTTGCGCCCGGTGCTCGACCTGGATCGCGCGCAGGACCGTGACCTGGTGGTGACGTTGCGCACCTGGCTCGCGCATCACGGCGGCTGGGACCGCACGGCCGCGGAGCTCGGCGTGCACCGCAACAGCGTCCGGCACCGCATCGGCCAGGTGGAGCGCGCCCTGGACGTGGACCTGGCGGATCCGGAGGTCCGGATGCAGCTCTGGTTCGCGCTCCGCTGGGTCCCGCACTCGCGATGAACGGTCCGTTCATCGCAAGTGCGGGGGGACGGGGAGTGTCCTTACAGGTCACTCTCAGGAACTTGTGGCAACGTGGTGTCGTGCGGATCCTGGTAGTGGAAGACGAAGAGCCCCTCGCCGACGCCATCGCGCGCGGTCTGCGCCGCGAGGGGATGGCGGTCGACATCGCGCTCAACGGCGACGACGGCCACGAGAAGGCGACGGTGACGCGCTACGACGTCGTGCTGCTCGACCGTGACCTGCCCGGGATGTCGGGTGACGAGCTGTGCCGCGAGATCGTGGCCTCCGGCGAGCTGACGCGGGTGCTCATGCTGACTGCCAGCGGCTCGGTCTCCGACCGGGTCGAGGGCCTGTCGCTGGGCGCCGACGACTATCTCGCGAAGCCCTTCGCGTTCCCCGAACTCGTGGCCCGCGTGCGTGCGCTCGGCCGCCGGGCGACCCCGGCCGCGCCGCCGCTGCTGACCGCAGGTGACGTCGAGCTGGACCCGGCGCGCCGGACCGTCCGCCGCACCAGCGGCCCGGTCGAGCTGACGCGCAAGGAGTTCGGTGTGCTCGAGGTGCTGCTGTCCGCCGCCGGTTCGGTGGTCAGCAGCGAGGAGCTGCTGGAGCGCGTCTGGGACGAGAACGCGGACCCGTTCACCACCACCGTGCGGGTCACCGTGATGACCCTGCGCAAGAAGCTCGGGGAGCCGGGCATCATCGAGACCGTGGTCGGTTCGGGCTACCGGGTGCCGGAGCAGGGGACCATCCGCGGGTGAGCCCGCGCGCGAGCCTCTTCGGTGTGCGCAGCCTGCGGGTGCGCATCACGCTGCTCGCGACTTTGCTGGTCGCCGCGGTTAGCCTGCTGCTGCTGTGGCTGGCGTGGACGTTGATCGGCGACGCCGTGGCCGCGGTGCCGCAGATGCCGCCGGGCACCTCCGTGCGGGTCGGCGGCATCGACGTCGACGCCTCCACCCTGGCCGAGCACCTCCGGCTGCACGCCCGCAACCGGGTGCTGCTGTTCGGCTCGCTCGCGTTCTTCTTCGTGGTCTCGGCCGCGGCCATCCTGGCGTGGACGTTCACCTCGCGCGTGCTGCTCCCGCTGCGGGAGATCACCGGCACCGCGCGGCGGCTGTCGATCGAGTCGATGGGGGAGCGGATCGGGGACGTCCGCTCCAAGGACGAACTCGCCGAACTCGCCGGGACCTTCGACGACATGCTCGACCGGCTGCAGTGCGCGTTCGAGGCACAGCGCCATTTCGTGGCCAACGCCAGCCACGAGCTGCGGACCCCGCTTTCGGTCATCCGCACCGAGCTGGACGTGACGCTGGCCGACGAGCACGGCGAGGTGCCGGCGCGGCGGCGGAGCGCCGACGTCGTGCTCGACGCCACCGAACGAGCCGGGCAGCTGGTCGGTTCGCTGCTGTTGCTGGCGAAGACGGACGGCGCGGGCCTGGTGGTGCGCGAGCTCGTCGACCTCGCCGTCGTGGTGGACGTCGCCTGGCGCGCGGTGCGGTCCGAAGCCGAGCGGAAGGGGATCCGCGCGGGGTTCGTCACCGCGAGCGCGCCCGCGTTCGGCGATCCCGCGCTGCTGGACCGGATCGCGGGCAACCTGCTGGAGAACGCCGTGCGGCACAACGTGGTCAACGGCTGGATCGAGGTCGTCACGCAGGCCGGTCCACAGTGGTCGGTGCTGCGGGTGCGCTCGTCGGGCGGACTGCTGGATCCCGCGACCGTACCCGAACTGTTCGAGCCGTTCCGCCGCGCCGGGATCGCCCGCACCGCGCGTTCCGGTGCGGGGCTGGGGCTCTCGATCGTGCGCGCGGCGGTGCAGGCGCACGGTGGCAGCGTCGCGGCGGAGCCCGTGGTGGGCGGCGGCCTCTCCGTCATCGTCCACCTGCCCGCCGCCCCCTGAACCCGCAACCGGTCGATCTATCGACGAGTCGCGGGGGGTTAGCGGACGTCGATGAAGATCGGGTTCGAGTAGAGCCAGAGATCCTCGAACGGGTTGGACTGCCCGATGACGTCGGGGGTCGGCTCGATTCCGCCGGTGACGTGCTCCTTGCCGTCCGTGCCGCGCACGCGGACGAAGAACGGCTCCCGCACGGCGCGAAACATGTGCTGGAAGGCGACCCGGCGCCCGGGATGCCACCGCGGCTCGAAGGATTCGACCACCCGGGTGCCCGGCGCGGTCATCGTCTCCCGGTCGGCGGCCGGTCCGGTCACCGGGCCCGCGACGACGTCCAGCCTGCCGAGCCGCGGAATCGTGCCGCCGCTGTTCGGCCGGTCGGCCAGCCGCGCCGACACCACGACCGTCACGGATTCGCCGCGGTGCACCCGCAGGCGTCCGCCGAGCGTCGCGGTGCCGCTCCCGGAGTACACCCCGACCTCGAGTTCCCGCGCGAGCCCGCCGTGGCCGACCCAGACCCGCCCGGCGTCGCGGTCGAACCGGCGAGTCACGTGATCTTCAAGGACAAGCCCGAACTGCTGAAGCTCGCGCGGCCCGAATACCTGCCCGCCAATGTGGACCTGGCCCGGTGGGCAACCGAGCTGCGCGGCCGGTACCCGGCACCCCATGAGGTCCAGGACCTGAGCGAGTTCGCCAGGCGGTCGGCGGCCGCGGGCAACCTGCTCCCGAACCTGGACTGCCCGGCCAGCGGCGTGAAGCAAGGGCCCCTCCGGCATCGCCGAAGGGGCCCCGACTCCGCCTACGCGCTGGGTACCGAAGCGACGCCCGGCGCCAGGAACGGCTTGCCGTTGACCCGCTCGGACACGCCGGAGCGGTCCAGGTACGGCGTGATGCCGCCCAGCCAGAACGGCCAGCCCGCGCCGAGGATCAGGCACAGGTCGATGTCCTGCGCTTCCGCGACCACGCCCTCGTCGAGCATGATCCGGATCTCCTCGGCGATGGCCGCGAGCGCGCGCTCCCGCACCTGCTCCACTGTGGACGGTGAGTCGCCGCGCTGCCACAGTTCGGCGACCTCGGGGTCGACCGTGGCGTTGCTCTTCTCGTCCCAGAGCCAGACGCCTTTCTTGCCCGCCTTGACGAACTTCGCCAGGTTGTCGCTGACGGCGAAGCGGTCCGGGTACGCCTCGTGCAGCGTCTCGCCGACGTGCAGCGCGATGGCCGGGCCGACGAGCTGCATCAGCGTCAGCGGCGACATCGGCAGGCCGAGCGGTTCGAGGGCCTTGTCGGCCACCTCGAACGGCGTGCCCTCGTCGACCGCGACCAGCACCTCGCCGAGGAAGCGCAGCAGCAGCCGGTTGACCACGAACGCGCTCGCGTCCTTGACCAGCACGCTGGACTTCTTCAGCTGCCTGCTGACCGAGAACGCCGTCGCCAGGCTCGCGTCGTCGGTCTTCTCGCCGCGCACGATCTCCAGCAGCGGCAGCACGGCAACCGGGTTGAAGAAGTGGAAGCCGACGACCCGCTCGGGGTGCTCCAGCTTCGACGCCATCGCGGTGATCGACAGCGACGACGTGTTCGTCGCCAGGATCGCCTCGGGCTTGACGTACTTCTCCAGGTCGGCGAACACCTGCTGCTTGACGCCCAGCTCCTCGAACACCGCCTCGATGACGAAGTCGGCGTCGGCGAACGCGGCCTTGTCGAGCGAACCGGAGACGAGCGCCTTCAGCCTGTTCGCGCCGTCCTGCGAGGTGCGCTTCTTGGCCAGCAGCTTGTCGATCTCGGCGTGGACGTACCCAACGCCCTTGTCGACGCGCTCCTGGTCGACGTCGGTCAGCACGACCGGCACCTTCAGCCGTCGCACGAAAAGCAGTGCCAGCTGGCTGGCCATCAGGCCCGCGCCGACGATGCCGACCTTGGTCACCTTGCGCGCCAACGCCTTGTCCGGCGCACCGGCGGGCCGCTTCGCGCGCTTGTTGACCAGGTTGAACGAGTACAGCCCGGCGCGCAGGACATCACTGAGCAGCAGCTCGGCGAGCGCGTCGGTCTCCGCCGCGTAACCGCGGTCGAGGTCGTTATCGCGGGCCAGTTCCAGCAGCTCGACGGCCTTGGTCGCGCCCGGCGAGGCGTCGTGCGTCCGGCCGTCCACAATAGACTTGGCGCGCGCGATGGCGTTGTCCCACTCGGCGCCGCGGTCGATCTCGCGGCGAGCAGGGGTGACTTCGCCGTTGACGACCTTGGCCAGCCACAGCAACGACTGCTCGAGGTAGTCGGCCGAGCCGAAGACCTCGTCGACGATGCCGAGCGCCGCCGCCTGCTTGACGTTGAGCATCTTGTTCTGGTTCAGCGCGTTCTCGATGATCACGGTGACCGCGGCGTCTGGGCCGATCAGGTTGGGCAGCAGCTGCGTGCCGCCCCAGCCGGGGAACAGGCCGAGGAAGACCTCGGGGAACGAGATCGCGGCCGTGTTCTCCGACAGCGTGCGGTACTTGCAGGACAGCGCGAGTTCGAGCCCGCCGCCCATGACCGCGCCGTTGACAAAACCGAACGTCGGGATGTCGGTCTCGGTGAGCCGACGGAACACGTCGTGCCCGGTCTGGGCGATTTCCCGCGCCAGCGCCGGATCCGACACCGCTTCCACGCCGGACAGGTCCGCGCCCACGGCGAAGATGAACGGCTTGCCGGTGACCGCGATCGCGGCGGGTTCGGCGGCGAACGCGACGTCCAGCGCGGCGTTCAAGCTGACCAGGCCTTGCGGCCCGAAGGTCGACGGGCGGGTGTGGTCGTACCCGTTGTCGAGGGTGATCAGCGCGACCTGCCCGTCGAGGCCGGGCACCTTGATCAGGCGGGTGACGGCGGTCGTGACGACCTCGTCAGGGAAGGCGGCCTTGGCCGCTTCGGCGGTGAAAGTCATTACTTCGCCCCCTGGTAGGCCGGGTTCTCCCAGACGGGGTTTTCCCAAATAATGGTGCCGCCCATGCCGATACCGATGCACATGGTGGTGATGCCGTAGCGCACGTCGGGACGCTCGGCGAACTGACGCGAAAGTTGCGTCATCAGCCGCACGCCCGAGGACGCGAGCGGGTGACCGCAAGCGATTGCGCCGCCCCACTGGTTGACGCGGGGGTCCTCGTCGTCGACGCCGAAGTGGTCGAGGAACGCGAGCACCTGGACGGCGAACGCCTCGTTGATCTCGAACAGGCCGATGTCGTCGATCGACAGGCCGGTGCGCTTGAACAGCTTCTCGGTGGCAGGCACCGGGCCGATGCCCATGACCTCCGGCTCGACCCCGGCGAAGGAGTACCCGACGAGCCGCATGCCGATCGGCAGGCCGAGCTCGAGCGCGGTCTCCTCGTCGGCGAGCAGGGAAGCGGTGGCGCCGTCGTTGAGCCCGGCGGCGTTGCCCGCGGTGATGCGGCCGTGCGGGCGGAACGGCGTCTTCAGCCCGGCGAGCGTCTCGAGCGTGGTGCCGGGGCGGGGCGGCTCGTCCTCGGTGGCGAGACCCCAGCCGAGTTCCTTCGAACGGGTGGCGACCGGGACCAGCTCGGGGCCGATCTTGCCGGTCTTGACGGCCTCGGCGTAGCGCTCCTGGCTGCGGGCGGCGTACGCGTCGGTGCGCTGCTTGGTGATGGCGGGGAACCGGTCGTGCAGGTTCTCCGCGGTCTGGCCCATGACCAGCGCCGTCGGGTCGACGAGCTTGTCGGCGATGATCCGCGGGTTCGGGTCGACGCCCTCGCCCATCGGGTGACGGCCCATGTGCTCGACCCCGCCCGCGATGGCGATGTCATACGCGCCGAAGCCGATCCCGCTGGCGACGGTGGTGACCGCGGTCATCGCGCCCGCGCACATGCGGTCCAGCGCGAAGCCCGGCACGGATTTCGGCAGCCCGGCCAGCAGCGCGGCGGTCCGGCCGATCGTCAAGCCCTGGTCGCCGATCTGCGTGGTGGCCGCGATGGCGACCTCGTCCACGCGCTCAGGTGGCAGCTCGGGATGACGCCGGAGCAGTTCCCGCATGGCGTTGACGACGAGGTCGTCGGCGCGGGTGCCGGCGTAGATCCCCTTGTCCCCGGCCTTGCCGAAGGGGGTCCGTACCCCTTCGACGAAGGCGACGTTGCGCACCGCCCGCGCGTGCGGCGCGAGCGGGGTACCTGGTGCGGCCACAAAAGCTCCTGACGACGAGACGACAGATCCGGCCCCGACGATAGTCCTTGTTACCCGTCGGTAACCAGTCGGATGGCCCGTCCGAGTGGGCACGGCACACTCCCGTGTCAGCCGGGGTGCGGCGGGCCCTGAAGCTGAGCGGTTCCGGCACTGTCCCGAAACGTCTAGCGGTGCTCAGTCGGCTTCGAGGAAGCGGCCTGCGTCCGACTCGTCGCAGAGCGGCTTTCCGGCCGGTTTCGGTGAGGCCGACCAGCCGCCAGTGTTGACCAGTTAATATTAACCAGGTAATACTACTGTTCATGGACACTCACTCCGGCCGCGAATCCGCAGACGAGACCAGCGAGGCGCGCGCGGTCGCGGCCGCCCGGCTCCCCGTGTTCGTCGACGCGGTGATCGCGATCGCCCTCACCCTGCTGGCACTGGACCTGCCCGTGCCGACCGGCGCAACCACCGGCGCCATGCTGGATTCGGTGCTGGAGCACCGCAGCGAGTACCTGGCGTTCGTGGTCAGCTTCCTGGTCGTCGGCGCTCACTGGCACGCTCACCACGAGATCTTCTGCCATGTCCGCGCGCTGAGCGGTCGCCTGACCGGCCTCACTCTGTTCTGGCTGTTCCTGCAGGTCCTGATGCCGTTCGCGACCAGGGTGCTCACCGCCGACGGCGCCTTCCCGGCCCGGTTCGGCCTGTACGCGCTCGTGCAGGTGCTGGCGTCCGCGTCGTTCGCGCTGATCATCCGGGAGATCCGGCGTCAGCACCTGTACCGCGAGGACGTGCCGCCCCGGATGTTCGCGCAGAGCCAGGTGCGCAGCCTCTGCCTGGCCGCGGTTTTCGCGGTGTCCATCCCCGTCGCGTTCTTGACCGCGAACGGCAGCGCGTACCTCTGCTGGATCGCGGTGCCGATCGTGCTTTCCCTCGCCCAGCGCGTCCAGAGCCGCGCCGCCGCCGCTCGACCGGCGCCGCGGCTTCCTGTGTCAGAAGGGGCCGGGTCAGAGGGGCCGGGTCAGGTCGAGGTCGGCGAGCTGCCGCATGGTCCGCACGCCGAGCCGGATCGACTGGGCGCCCAGTCGCAGTGGCCGCGTCGCTGACCGCAGCGGGGCGCTGAGCACTTCCAGCGGCCGGGTCTGTTCCAGGAACTCGGTCAGTGTCAGTTCGACGCCTTCGAGGTCGCCCAGCGTCTTGGCGAACTCCCGGTACTCGTCCCGCGCGGTCGCGAGCATCTCCGCGCTGCCGTGGGAGACGAGCAGTCGCAGGTAGGAGCGGATCGTCGAGTCGGCTTCGGCCACGGTCGATTCGAACGCGGTGCCCGACCGCTGGATTCGCACGGCCAGTGGCTTGAACGCTTCGGCGGCGCGCACTGAACGAACGCGCTCCTGCTCCGGTGAACGCTGTCCGCCGTTGTGCAAGAGCCGGGCGAACGCGTCTTTCAGTGCGTTCAGGTCGCCGATGATCTCGATGGCGTGGGCTTCGAGCCGATAGCCCGACGCGATCAGCCTGTCGTTGTACTCGTGCAGGCCTGGCGCGTCTTCGTTGTCAGCGAGGCCGGTGTCGTCGGGGAGGCCGGCGAGCGCCGGGGTCTGCGAGCCCCGCTGTGCCAGTTTCGCCTCCGCCGCGTCGATCGCTTTGACCAGCTTCCCGGCGACGAGGACCATCGCCCGGCGCCACTCCGGCGATCCGGGGCCGGCCAGGGCCGCCTCCCGGATGTCGAGGTATTGGAGCTTCTCGATGATCTGGACGCTCGCGTCGGCGTTGTCCCCGGTGAGCAGGTCGTGCCCCATGATGATCAGCGGCAGGATCAGTTCGGTGAGTTCGAGGGCGCTCGCCTTCGCGTGGAAGGCGTTCAGCTCGTCCCGGCACCAGGGGCTTTCGTTGAAGTAGTTCATGGTGATCACCGGCAGGAAGACCATGGCCGCGTCGATGCCGTCCTGGATGCCCTTACGCCAGTCCCCGCCCCAGCCGATGGACACGCGGTCGACGAAGATCTCGATCTTCCGCCCGTGGTCGGCCTCGCAGAAGTACGCCAGGTCCGCCGTCAGCGGATCCACGAAACGCAGCCGCTCGTCGTCTGCGTGCGTGAAGCTGAGGAAGCATTGGACGGCAGGCTGATCGGACACGAAGTCGCTCATCGGGACACCTTGCTGATCCGGGTGACTGGTCAGCCGAAGCCTAGGTCGCCGGAGCGGCCACGGGCCGGGAGTCGCGCAGGTGGCCGGGAATTGTCCAGTATTTGTTTATCGGTGGCCAGGATCTGCTCCGCCCGGAGTTCGATCTCCGGGAAGTACCGGCTACGCATGACCGGCGAGGACGAGACAGCAGCCGCTTCGCTGCTCAGCGACCTGCTGTGTCGCTGTCGCCATCCTGGACGGCTAGGCGTACGCGAACTCTTCGCAAGAAAACGTTGTCGACCTCTTCGGCGACCGCTTCTGACGATCGGCGGCACCGGTGTCGCCGATCGTCAGCCTGCCTGGTGGGTCTCCTGCCGCTAGTTGCCGCCGCCGCTGACCTGGCCGGGGTCTGCTTCGGGAGCGGGTGCGGTGGTGTGGAGGGCCTTCGCGAGCGCGGCCGCGGTCAGCTCGACCTGCCACGGGCGCGCGCCGTGGGACCGCAGGGTCTCGGCGACGCTGTCCTCGGTGAGCTCGGCGGGCGGGCGCCAGCAGGTGCGCCGCACCAGATCCGGCAGGAGCAGGTTCTCCAGCGGCAGGCGGTGGTCCGCGGCGATCGCGGACAGCGCCGCCCGCGCCGTCGAGAGCCGGGCCGCGGCGTCGGGGTCCTTGTCCGCCCAGCGGTTCACCGGCGGCGGGCCGTCGGTGGACTGGGCCGGGCTGGGCAGCTCGCTCTGGGGGAGCGCGCGGGCGGCCTGCAGGTGACGCAGCCAGCTCGCGGTGTACTTCCGTTGCACGCGGCCGCTGAACACCGGCAGCGCCTGCAGGTCCTCGACGGTCTTCGGGTCGGCCGTCACGGCGTTGATGATGGCGGTGTCCGGCAGGATCCGGCTCGGCGCCCTGTCCCGCTTGCGGGCCAGCTCGTCGCGCGCCTGCCACAGCTCACGGACCGCGGCGAGGCCGCGCGGGTTGCGGATCTTGTGCACCCCGGAGGTCCGGCGCCACGGCTCGGCGCGCGGCGCGGGCGGCGGCGCCGTCCTGACGGCTTCGAACTCCTGTTTCGCCCACTCGAGCTTGCCCTGCTCGGCGAGGTCGGTCTCGAGCCGCTCGCGGAGCTGGATCAGCAGCTCGACGTCGAGGGCGGCGTAGTTGAGCCAGTCGATGGGCAGTGGCCGCTTCGACCAGTCGGCGGCGCTGTGCCCCTTCTCCAGCTGGTAGCCCAGCAGGAGCTCGACCAGGGTGCCCAGGGCGACCCGCTCGTAACCCGCCAGCCGTCCGGCCAGCTCGGTGTCGAACAGGCTCACCGGGTGCAGGCCCAGCTCGGCCAGGCAGGGAAGGTCCTGTGAGGCGGCGTGCAGCACCCACTCGGTGTCGTTGAGGACAGCCGCGAGGGGAGCGAGCTCACCTTCGAGGGGAATGGGGTCGATGAGGAACGAGCCGGCGCCTTCACGGCGCAGCTGCACCAGATAGGCCTTCGGCCAGTAGCGATAGCCGGAGGCGCGCTCGGTGTCGACAGCGATGGCCCCCGTGCCCGCGGCGATCTTCGCGCACGCTTCGGCCAGTGCTGCCGCGTCGGTGATCACCGGGGGAGTGCCCTCGGCGGGTTCTCGCAGCAAGACGGACGCAGGAGCATCGGGTGTGGTGTCTAGTCCGATCTCTGCGCCATCCATAAGCGAAGACCCTACGGGACGGGCGTACCGCGCCTGGTCAGCCCGCCCCGTAGAGTTGTTCGCTTTTGTCAGCGGATCACGCCGGCACGCATAGCCAGCGCCACCATCTGTGCCCTGTCTCCCGTACCGAGCTTGCGCCCTATACGCGAGAGATGCGATTTCACCGTGAGAGCGGAGAGGGAAAGTTCCTCACCGATCTCCTTGTTGGACTGCCCATCGGCGACGAGCTGCAGCACCTCGACCTCGCGCGCTGAAAGCTCACGCGGGGTGTTGTCGGTGCCGGCAACCCTGGTGCCGGTGGCGAGAACAGGAGCCACGCTCGGATCCGCGTACACGCCGCCTTCCAGGACCCTGCGTACGCCGTCGGTGACAACCACCGGCGACGCGGACTTCAGCAGGTATGCCTGGGCACCGGCCTGGAACGCCGACCTGACCGCGTACGGGTCGTCGGATGACGCGAGCACCACAACACGAGGCCAGCCGTTGCTACGAAGTTCCGTAACAAGCTCGATGCCACTGCCGTCAGGCAGTCCGAGATCGAGAATCGCCAGATCACAAGGCCCGGTGGCCTGTGCTCGCGCCCTCGCCTCGGCCACCGTGGCCGCTTCGTGCACTGTGCCCGCACCCATTTGTGCGAGTCTTGCTGCGATTGCCTCCCTCAACAGCGGGTGGTCATCGACCACCAACACGGAAAAAAGCTCTTCCCGCGGATGCGGAACCATGCTCGCCGGCAAAGCACCGGCTGGCGTGGATCGGACGGCCTGAGAAATGCCGACGGTAGCCACGTCACTACCTCCCTGGAGTCGGTCGTGCCCCCCGACCGGCACCGGGACCTTCGGCCGTTTAGCCGCGCCAGCTTTAGACCGAAAGTGGTGTCGTCGAAGGCACTGTAGCTCCCCCGGGGCCTCCGCGGGGGGATCGAATGGGTATCTATCTCAAACCAATGGTCACTCAGGGGATTCGTTGTAACACGATCGGGCTAGTGCGCAGCCGGTAGCTAACGGAACCCCGAGGGAACGCGATGCACTAGAGATACCGGTCGGGATTCGGCCGTGCAGATGAATCGTGCAGGTGCGGATGCCGTTGCTCACGACGTTCACCAGGCCCTGTCACAGTCGTCAGAATCGGCTCCGGGCCGGGGCATGATCAACTGTCCGGCCGTCGCTCAGCGTGGTGGGGCGGACACTACGGCGAGTAGGTCCGCCGGTCTCCCCGGCTCGCGTTTGGCGGAGCTGGATGGGTGAAGATCAAGTAGCGGTCTGTGACGACATGTGCTTCACGACCGTGGGGTAGGTACGGGGCGTATCGCGCTCATGATCTTGGTCGCCCCGCAAGCCCGGCCGCTCGAACGAGGACCGGCGGCGTGAGCTGCTCAAAAGTCCGGTCCTAGGAGCTCTGGCGCTGTTCGAAGAGGGTCACGCCCACCGGGGGGAGGCCGACCACACTGGCCATGACCTGGCAGAAGGCGTGGCCGTGCGACTGGAGCGCCGCGTCGGTGGGGGTCCACGAGGCCCGCAGCTCCAGGTCGTCGGTGCGGGTCGGGCCCGAGATGTCGCCGAAGCGCGCCGAGGAGGTTTCGGTGACCGTGCCGCCCAGCGCCGTCCAGCCCGCGCCGGAGGACTCCAGCGCGTCGTTCAGCCAGGACCAGCCGACCGCCGGGAGAAACGGGTCCAGCGCCAGCTCCCGGTCCAGTTCGGCCCGGACGTACATCACCAGGCGGAGAACACCGTCCCAGCCTTCCTGCCCCTCCGGGTCGTGCAGCAGCACGAGCCGCCCGGAGGCGAGCACGTCGGCGGGCCCCTCCACTTCGCAGCTCACCGCGTACGACCACGGCGCGAGGCGTTGCGGCGGACGCATGGTCTCGAGCGTCACCTCGGGCCGGGGCCGGACGGATTGCAGCGCCGCGACCGCTTCACGGAAGAGGTCGGGCACGGGCGTCATCGCGGTCACAGACCGACTGTAGGACGGTAATGCCCTGATGTGGGCGCAGGCGCGCCGAGAGCAGAGCCCCAGCGGGCACATGGCACCATGAAGCCGATGTCTCCCACAGCTCAGACGCGGCCACGGCCGGCTCGCCGCGCACTCTCCGAAGCGCCCTTCCTGGCCGCCGCCCGCGGCGAGCGGCCCGCCCGCCCGCCGGTCTGGTTCATGCGGCAGGCGGGCCGGTCCCTGCCCGAGTACCGCGCGCTGCGCCAAGGCGTCGAAATGCTCGACGCCTGCTTCGACCCCGAGATGCTCACCGAGATCACGTTGCAGCCGGTCCGGCGCCACGGCGTCGACGCGGCCATTCTCTTCAGTGACATCGTCGTCCCGCTCAAGGCCGCGGGCCTCGACATCGACATCGTGCCCGGCACCGGGCCCGTCGTGGCCGAGCCGATCCGGGACGCGGCTGGGCTCCGCGCGCTTCCGGTGCTGGAGCCGGACCAGGTGTCGAAGGTCGCCGACGGGGTCCGGCTGCTGGTGGACTCGCTCGGTGAGACGCCGTTGATCGGCTTCGCGGGCGCGCCGTTCACCCTGGCGTCTTACCTGATCGAGGGCGGCCCGAGCCGCAACCACGAGCACACCAAGGCGCTCATGCACTCCGAGCCCGAGCTCTGGCACGAGCTGGCCGGGCGGCTCGCCGACCTCGCGCTGACCTTCCTCAAGGCCCAGCTCGACGCCGGGGTCGACGCGGTGCAGCTGTTCGACTCCTGGGCGGGCGCGCTGTCCGAGCGCGACTACCGCGAGTTCGTCCTGCCGCACTCGGCGAAGGTCCTCGCGGGCGTCGCGGACTACGGCGTCCCGCGGATCCACTTCGGCGTCGGCACCGGTGAACTGCTGGTCGCGATGCGCGACGCGGGCGCCGACGTGGTCGGCGTCGACTGGCGGATCCCGCTCGACGAGGCCGTCCGGCGGCTGTCCACGCCCGGCGCGAAGCCCGCGGTGGTGCAGGGCAACCTGGACCCGGCGCTGCTCTACGCGGGCTGGCCGGTGCTCGAGGCCGAGGTCCGCCGGATCCTGGCCGAGGGCCGCGCCGCCGCCGGGCACATCTTCAACCTGGGCCACGGCGTGCTCCCCGGAGTCGATCCGGACGTACTGACCCGCGTCGTCCGGCTGGTGCACGAACTCGGCTCATGACCAAGGTCGCCGTCGTCGGCGGCGGGATCTCCGGCCTCGCCGCGGCGTACCGGCTGCGTGTCCTGCTGGGCGAAGCCGCCGAGATCACCGTGTTCGAGTCCTCGGCCGCGCTCGGCGGCAAGCTCCGCACCGCCGAGGTCGCCGGGATCCGCTACGACGTCGGCGCCGAGGCGTTCCTCGCGCGCCGCCCCGAGGTCCTGGCGCTGGCTCGCGAGGTGGGCCTTGGTGAGCTGCTCACCCACCCCACGGGCGCGCGGGCGAAGATCCACGCCGGTGGCTCGGTGCTGGGCCTGCCGCCCGGCACGGTGATGGGCGTACCCGCGTCGGCTTCGGCGGTGGCCGGGGTGCTGTCCGAGCAGGGCCGTCTCGCGGTCGAGGCCGAGGCTTCGCTGCCGCCGGTCCGGCTGTCCGAGGGCGACGTCGCGCTGGGCCCGCTGCTGCGCGAAAGGTTCGGCGACGAGCTGGTGGACCGGCTCGTCGACCCGCTGCTGGGCGGCGACTACGCCGGGGGAGCGGACGGCCTCGGCCTCCGCGCGACGATGCCGGGGCTCGCTTCGGCCGTCGAGGACGGCGCCGCGTCGCTGACCGCTGCCGCCGCTTCGCTGCTGCCCAAGCCGGTACCCGGCGCCAAACCCGCTCCGGTGTTCGGGACGTTGCTCGGCGGTCTCGGCACGCTGGTCGACCGGCTCGCCGAACTGTCCGGCGCCCGGATCCGCACCGGCGTGCCGGTCCGCGCGCTGACCCGGCTCCCTGGCGGCGGCTGGCGGCTCGAACTCGGCGCCGCGGCGCCCGCGCACGCCCCGCGGGACAGCCCCGTGGACGTCGACGCGGTGCTGCTCGCCGTGCCCGCACCGGCCGCGCGGAAGCTGCTCGACGACCTGGTCCCGGCCGCGTCGGCCGCCTTCGCCGAGGTCGAGCTGGCCTCGATGGCGGTGGTCGCGCTGGCGTTGCCGCCGGGCACCGAGTTGCCGGAGTCGTCCGGAGTGCTGATCGGCGCCGGCGAGCGCGACGCGGCGGGCGACCTGTTCTCGGCCAAGGCGTTCACCTTCTC